>JBNJFT010000001.1:0-15275 GCA_051747065.1 Bacteroidota bacterium
AACTTTCCATCGGTGTTCCCCAGCATTTCATCCGCAGCTCTTTCGGGGTGCGGCATAATGCCAAACACGTTTTTGTTCTCGTTGCAAACTCCTGCTATGTTCTCCAGTGAACCATTTGGATTAGCGTTTTTGGTGATTTCTCCATGTTGATTGGCATAACGAAATAATATCTGGCCGTTCATTCGCATATCCTGGAGTGTCGAGTTTTTAGCATAATACTTTCCTTCTCCGTGTGCTATTGGTATTTTTAAGGGTGCTTGTTTATCCAACTCTCTTGTCAGTATATTATCGTTGTTGTCTGCAAGAACATATATGTTTTTGCAGATAAATTTTTGATTTTGGTTGTGTAATAACGCTCCCGGCAATAACCCTGCCTCACATAATACCTGAAAACCGTTGCAGATGCCAACAACAACACCGCCTTGTTTTGCAAATTCTATAACTTTTTCCATTATAGGAGAGTAACGGGCTATTGAACCTGAACGAAGGTAGTCGCCATAAGAAAAACCGCCTGGTAATATAATCGCATCAATATCCTGCAGTTCAGAGTTTTTGTGCCATAACTCCACAACTTCCTGTTCCAGGACGTTTTGAAGAGCATAAAATGTATCATGGTCGCAATTTGAACCCGGAAATACAACAACACCAAATTTCATGATAATCTATTTAGAGTTTTCTGATTGGTTTAATTATACGGTTCAAATATAGATAAATAAATATTAAGGTCAAATATCATTAATCTTTCTTTTAATAATATAAGTATTAAATTTGCTATGATAAACCAGTGAAAAGATTAGTATGAAGATTTTAAAAAGGCTGTTGATTATGATTGGAGTCATCTTGTTCGTATTTTTGGCAATTTTAGGGTATTTCACTTTGCGTAAATACAATCCGGAAAAAAAAGTTGTTGTTGCCAAAAATAACGTTAAACCAAAAGCCCTTGATACAGTAACATGTATGAGCTGGAATATAGGATATTGTGGATTGGGTGCTGAAATGGACTTTTTTTATGATGGCGGTGAAAAAGTGAGAACTTCTAAAGAAAAAACAGAAGAGAATTTGTCTTTCATAAAAGATCAATTGACCCGGAATAATAACATTCAGCTTTTTTTACTGCAAGAAGTAGATACAGCTTCAAAAAGGAGTTATTATACAGATCAATTTAGTCATATTTCTAAAGCGTTAGATTCGTACCAGGGATATTTTTCTACAAATTATCATGTGGATTTTGTTCCCGTACCGGTTACAAATCCGCTTGGCAAAGTACGTGGCGGACTGGCTACTTTTTCTAAATTTACTCCCAAACGCGTTATTAGATATGCTTTCCCGAGTAGTTATTCATGGCCAGTTAACTTATTTATGCTTGATAGGTGTTTTATGGTTACTGAGTTTATGATGAAAAACGGAAAAGAACTTATTGTAATTAATACTCATAATTCTGCTTATGATGATGGTTCTTTAAAACGCAGAGAAATGAAATTTTTAAAAAAGTTTTTGCTCGGGGAATACAAGAAAGGAAATTACCTAATTGTCGGAGGGGACTGGAATCAGTTTCCACCGGGAATTGAAAAATACGGAGATCGATTTGACCTTTCAAAAACATCTACCATCAAAAAAGATTTTATGCCTTCCGGTTGGAAATGGGTTGCTGATTATGAAACAGCTACTAACAGATCTCTTGATGCTCCGCTGAACGAAAATACAAGGAAAGCAGTTATTGATTTTTATCTTATATCCCCTAATGTTGAAGTTTTGAACGTTAAAACGGATAACCATAAATTTAAGCATTCCGATCATCACCCCGTAACTGCCAGGTTTAGGCTGGTACGTTGAGATATAGTAGGTATTTGATTTTTCTTTTATGAATTCATAACTTGTTCATTCTAACCTAAAAGAGAACTCGTTATGAAATTAAATCTAAAAGCATTGACATTAGCAGGTGGAGCTGTTTTAGCTCTGGGTGTTTTTTTACTTACTGTATGGTATCTCATATTTGGTTATGAAGGTGCTACTTTGCAAAAATTGCATCATGTATTTCTTGGTTATTCTGTTTCATGGGGTGGAGCCTTTATCGGCCTGATTTGGGGCTTTATCCATGGTTGTATTGGTGGTGCTCTGATGGCATTTTTTTATAATAAATTTTTAGGGAAACCATCAGGCGAGTGATGCTGTAGATTTATAAATTATCTTGTTTGATTTATTTATTCCGGCTCCCACTATAGCATTTAACGGCTTTTATAGCAAGCAGCATAAAATTGTTGTGTGGAGTGCTCCATAAATATAAAAGCCGTTGAGCGCCACAATAAAAAATAAAGTTTTAAAATAATAATTGGGGTCTTATTTTTTCAGCATACTTTTTTCCTGACAGCCAATTGCAGGTGAAGTTGCTGATTTTTTTATGTAAAAACTTTCTGAGTAGAGTTTATGGAATTTAATTGCTTGGTGATTTATGCCAAAAATCATACTTTTGACGCTGATTTTTAACGGTAAATAATATATTTTTGGACAGAATTTAATATTCAATAAATTATGGCAAAACTACAAGACAAACTAAAATTTCAAGATGACTTCCCGCCCGTTTCGACTGAAAAGTGGGAAGAGCAGATCCATAAAGACCTGAAAGGCGCAGATTATCGCAAAAAACTAATCTGGCGTTCGTTAGAAGGTTTTGAAATAAGGCCGTATTATAGAAAAGAAGACCTTCAAAACATTAAACATTTGGCGGCAGGCCCTGCTGAATACCCTTATGTAAGAGGAAAAAAAGATGACAGCAACGACTGGTTTATACGCCAGGACATTGATGCCAGAGAAGATCAGAAAGAAGCAAATAAGAAAGCGCTTGAAGTGTTGAACCGGGGTGTTGATTCTTTGGGTTTCCTTCTTGATGAAAACAAAGAATACACTAAGGAGAATTTTGATCAATTGTTGCAGGGCGTTTGCTTAACGGCAATTGAACTTAATTTCATAACGAATCATGCTTCACATAGTGTAGTTGATTATCTGCTGCAAAAGGCCAAAACAGAAAATCTTAATTCTGATGAAATAAGAGGAGGAGTTGATTTTAATCCGATTGGAAATCTGAATGTTAAAGGAAAATTTTGTAAGTCAGCAGATTATTCGTTTGAACAATCAAAAGAATTAGTTGAAAAAGTTAAAGAACTGCCAAATTTCAAAGCCCTTGAAGTTGACGGTTCTGCACTCCATAATGCAGCAGCCACCAATGTTCAGGAATTAGCTTATTGTTTAGCAATGGGAAATGAATATCTTGCTAACCTGACTGACAAAGGATTGAATATTGATGATGTAGCCCGGAATATCCGTTTAAAATTGGGTGTTGGTCCTTCATATTTCCTGGAAATAGCTAAATTCAGAGCTGCCCGAATGCTGTGGGCAAAAATGATTGAAGCCTATGAACCTTCAAAAGAACAATCAAAACAAGTTCAAATACACGCCGAAACTTCAGAATGGAATCAAACCATTTACGACCCGTATGTTAATATGCTAAGAGGTACAACTGAAGCGATGTCGGCAATTCTGGGAGGTGCTGATTCTCTGATGGTTACCACCTATGACAAACCGTTTGAGAATCCGACTGATTTTGCTAAGCGCATGTCAAGAAACACCCAGATTATTCTCAAAGAGGAAGCATATTTTGACAGAGTTGTAGATCCCGGTGCAGGCTCATATTACATTGAGAATCTTACACAATCGATCGCCGAACATGCATGGAAATTGTTTCAGGAAATAGAAAACCAGGGCGGTTATATTGAAGCTTTCAAAAAAGGAGTTATTCAGGAACAAATAAAAGAGAGCGCAAATAAGAGAAATCAGAATGTTGCTGTAAAAAAAGAAGCGCTCTTAGGTGTGAATTTATATCCGAATGCCAATGAAAAGATGGAGAAAGGATATGATGAATCAACGATTCAAGCGAAATCTCAAAAAGCTGATGGTGCAATGGCTGAGCCGATTACGCCTTATAGAGGAGCAGAAGAACTGGAAACTTTACGTTTCAAAACAGACAGGCACCCGAAAGGAGCCCCGAAAGTTTTCATGCTTACCATTGGCAATGCTAAAATGCGAAGAGCAAGAGCTCAGTTTTCTTCCAGCTTTTTTGCAGCAGGCGGTTTTGACATCATCGACAATATCGGTTTTGATTCTGTTGATGAAGGCGTGAAGGAAGCAAAAGATAAGAATGCGGATATTGTTGTTATATGTAGTTCAGATTCCGAATACCCTGAAATCGCTCCTCAGATTAACGAAAAGCTGAAGGACGATGCAATTGTTGTTCTTGCCGGTTATCCAAAAGATAGTGTCGAAGAACTTAAAGAAAAAGGAATCAAGCATTTCATTCATGTTAAAACAAACCTGACTGAGACACTAAAAGGGTTTCAGCAAGAACTCGGTATTGTTTAACTTCACACATAAAAGAAAAGATAATTATGAGACCAAATTTTAATAATATAAAACCCGACTTTGAGACATTGAAGGGGAACAAAAAAGAATATAAGCCCAACTGGGACACACCGGAAAAGATTGATATAAAACCGGCTTATACGGAAAAAGACCTTGAAAACCTTGAGCATTTGGATTATGCTGCCGGAATTCCGCCTTATTTAAGAGGTCCTTATTCTACTATGTACGCAATGCGCCCCTGGACTATCAGACAATATGCAGGATATTCAACAGCAGAGGAATCCAACGCGTTTTATCGAAGGAATCTCGCTGCAGGCCAAAAAGGTTTATCCATTGCTTTTGACCTTGCTACACACCGGGGATATGATTCCGACCACCCAAGAGTTGTTGGTGATGTTGGAAAAGCCGGTGTCGCGGTTGATTCAATCCTGGATATGAAAGTGTTGTTTGATCAGATTCCATTGGACCAAATGACAGTTTCGATGACCATGAATGGAGCCGTATTGCCTGTAATGGCTTTTTATATCGTTGCAGGCCTGGAACAGGGTGTGCCTTTGGAAAAATTGAGCGGAACTATTCAGAATGATATCCTGAAGGAATTTATGGTGCGAAACACTTATATCTATCCTCCGGATTTTTCCATGAAGATTATAGCCGATATCTTTGAATATACTTCCAACAATATGCCTAAGTTCAACTCCATTTCTGTTTCAGGTTATCACATGCAGGAGGCCGGAGCAACTGCGGATATTGAGCTGGCATATACCCTATCCGACGGATTGGAGTATCTCAGAGCAGGAAAAAATGCAGGGTTGCACGTAGATCAATTTGCACCCAGGGTCTCTTTCTTCTGGGGAATTGGGATGAATCACTTTATGGAAATAGCTAAGTTGCGTGCTGCAAGAATGTTATGGGCAAAGATCGTTAAGCAATTCGGCCCTGAAAATCCAAAATCGATGGCACTGCGTACGCACTCTCAAACTTCAGGATGGAGTTTGACTGAGCAGGACCCATACAATAATGTTGCCCGAACAAGTATAGAAGCAATGGGCGCAGCTCTGGGCCATACACAATCATTACACACCAATGCACTGGATGAGGCTATTGCATTGCCAACAGATTTCTCAGCACGTATTGCCCGAAATACACAAATCCACTTACAGGAAGAGACAAATATTATTAAAGCTGTCGATCCATGGGCCGGTTCTTATTATGTGGAAAAACTCACGAAAGAAATTGCTGATCGTGCATGGGAGCATATTAAAGAAATTGAAGAGCTCGGTGGTATGGCGAAAGCCATCGAAACGGGTGTTCCTAAAATGCGTATTGAGGAAGCTGCTGCCAAAAAACAGGCCAGATTAGACACAGGAAAGGATGTACGTGTGGGGGTTAATAAGTACAGGTTAGAGAAGGAAGAACCCATGGAAATTCTTGATGTGGATAATACTGCCGTTCGCGAGTCCCAATTAAAAAGGCTTAAGAAGCTGAAAGAGGAGCGTAATGAAGAAGAAGTGCAAAAGGCATTGGACAAGATTACGGAATGTGCAAGAACAGGGGAAGGAAATCTGCTTGAATATTCAGTAGAGGCTGCCAAAAAGCGGGCTACTTTAGGAGAGATTTCTTCAGCTTGTGAAAAAATAGTTGGAAGATACAATGCGGTAACACGTTCAATTTCTGGCGTGTATTCCTCCGAATCAAAAGATGATGAACAATACCAAAAGGCAAAAGACTTGGTTAAGAGATTTGCCCGGCAGGAAGGTCGCCAACCTCGTATAATGGTTGCTAAAATGGGGCAAGATGGGCACGACCGAGGAGCAAAAGTTGTTTCAACAGGATATGCAGATATTGGGTTTGATGTAGATATCGGGCCACTTTTCCAGACCCCGGAAGAAGCAGCCAGACAAGCTGTAGAGAATGATGTTCATATTCTGGGTGTTTCGAGTCTGGCAGCTGGCCACAAAACGCTTGTTCCACAGGTTATTGAAGAATTGAAAAAACTAGGTCGTGATGATATCATGGTTATTGTTGGCGGTGTAATTCCTTCACAGGATTATAAATTTCTTTATGATGCAGGAGCAGTGGGTGTATTTGGCCCCGGAACGCCTATCCCTGAAGCTGCCATAAAGATATTGAATATTATGCTGGACGAAGAGGAATAATGGATATTAATTCCAAAAATTGATACTAAGATTTATACATAAATCAAAAACCCGGGAGTCAATGACTTCCGGGTTTTAAAATTATAAATAGGCACATCCAGAAGTAGGGGCAAATATTATAAAGACCATCATTTAATTAATGAGTAAGCAGTCGCAGAAGCAGTAGCAGCGAGGAGAAAAACCTGATAGCGCCTTCAAGGCCTTTCAGCGTTTGAACAGAGAAAGAAAAAGAGAAAAATTAAGCAGCAGGCAAGAGAGAAAATATGACCTCGATTTTTAGGTATTTTTGCATTTTTCGGGGTTTCTTTTTGCTTAAAACTATCGATAACTTCTTATAATTCAACATGTTTCCTGCCTCTGAATATGCCTAAATAAAACTTTTACTCCTATCTTTTAATTATTTTTTTGGTGAAGTTTCCATTTTTAGTGTATATCTGTATAATATATATTCCCTGGTCGAACCCTGATAGGTCAATTGTTTCGTGCCTCCCTGCCTTTTGAATTATTACTACAGTATTACCGGCCATGTCTGTTATTTGTATTAATTCTACTGATATTTCTTTAAATTCAAGATTTAGTTTGCCTTTTACAGGGTTCGGGTAAATATGTATGCCTTTTCCTGCAATTTCGTTTATTTTGGTAGACTCTTTTATTGTCACCTCTGCCGGTTTGATAGTTGAATTTCCACTAATATCTTCAATTGTAACATCAATTGTAACCGTTCCTAAATCTTCGAAAGTGAATTTCGTTTGGCTTACAGTAGTATCAGCAATGTTGCAATTATCCGAAGCATTTTTAATCACATCCCCTTTTGAAATATTCGCTTTGCCGTTTTCATCCAGTTCAATGCTAATGTTTTTTACAGTTAAAGATGGAGAAACGGTATCTTTAATTGTAATCTCAGAGGTATGTGTAGTAATGTTTTCAGAGGGGTCTTCTAATGAAACTTTTGTTGTGACCTCGCCTAAATCTTCCGAAGAGAAATTTGTCTGACTTACAGAAGTATCAGCAATGTTGCAATTATCGGAAGCATTCATTATTATATCGCTGGCAACAATGTCTGCCAGTCCTTCCCCGTTAAGGAAAGCCGTATCGTCTTTTGTAGTAAATACAGGAGCGATATTATCTTCTATCGTCACATTAGCTTGTTTGCTCGTTGTATTTCCGGCCCCATCTGTTAAAGTTATGTCAATTGCTATTACTTCATCTTCTGAGCAACTAAAATTGGTTTGGCTGATTGTTGAATCAATTAAAGTGCCATTATCGGAGGCGTTTGCTATTACATCTTTAGGAGTTAAAAATGCATTTCCGTTATCATCCAATGTTAGGGTGGTATCTTTGGTTATTAATGTGGGAGACGCATTTTCCAGTATGGTTATTTCAGTTGTTTTTGTTATTGAATTACCACTGAAATCTTCTATAGTAACATCAATTGAGGTAGTTCCTATGTCTTCAGAAGAAAACTCTGTTTGGCTTATAACTGTATCATTGATGCTGCAATTTTCAGAAACGCTCTGAATGATTTCGCTGCCTGTAATTGAGGCCTGTCCATCGTTATTCAATTCAACCGTTGTATTTGTTGTAGATAATAAAGGCGCTATTGTATCTTCTACTGTAACAACTGCTGTTGTGTCAGCAGTAATTCCGTTACAATCTTCCACAGTAATTTCAATAGTATTTTGGCCAAGGGCAGAACAGTTAAAGTTGCTTTTGCTGAAAGTTGTATCCACCAGGTTGCATGTGCCGGAGGCATTTACAATAACTTCATTTCCGTTGATATTTGCAGTCCCGGATACATTAAGGAAAATGGTAGTATCCCGTGTTGTTAGCTCGGGTGGTGCAACCTCTGTAAATGTATGGGGATCAGGAGCTCCTATGTAGGGATGATTTTCACTGCGTCCTGATTGATCAGCAGCATGAATGAAATAGGATACTTCATTATAACCTCCGGGCAGAGGGATAGCTGCTTCATAGTTGTATCCTCCTGTGTTTTGCAGTGTCACTGAAGAATAATTGTTTTCATCATTTAATTTATAAAATACTTTTAAGGAATCTTCATATATGGGTTCATCACTAAAAGGGATGATTTCAGCTTCAATTGTGTGTTCTTCGAGGTCTTCAACTTCGCCTGTAATTGGTGTATGTTTTATTTTTAACATATCCCTGTCTGCCATTTCATGTGTCCGGCAATGTAGGGCATCTGTGTTTTGCCAGTTGTATGATCCTTCATCTACACCAATGATTTCATAACCGGGCATTGCGTTTTCGTAAGACTGGATAGCTTCATCATCCCATTCGCTTCCTGTAAGCGGAACAAACACCCTGTCATTTAATATAAGCGAATTTGTATAAGGTGTAGCTGGCGTTCCCCCTGGTGTATAGATACGGTAAACTTCGTAGGAGGTTCCCCATGCAGAGGTGGCATTTTCATAATAATCGGCTACTGCCTCGAAGTCTTCGTACCGGGAGTCGCTTTCGGGAACCTCGCCAATTAAAATTTTGTCTGGGCCAAGAAATTTGCCCCAGCAATCGATATGCTTTATGTATTCTCCCAGCGGATCTTCGTTTATATGATAGGTAGTTACCCCTAAATAAATTTCCATCAGATTATTTATTTCCTCTTCTGTATAATCTGAGTTTTCATCAATAACCAAATTTGTAGAAGCTGCAGAATTTAGGCCATCTGCCATATAATTTCCTCCGCAATGGATAATGTCCATGCCAAATAAGCCTACATTTGTGGAATCGGATACAGCTATTGGAATATCATCATCTCCAGGCCTTGGCCGGTTGTAAGGAAAATTGACAATTCCTATATCATGATTCCCATATTCTATGTACCATGGCCCATAATCTCTTGTCCAGTATGAATCTGTTGAAGCATGTATGAAGGTTACATTTTCTGTATTTACTCCATTGTTTTCAAATTCCGTCATTACAGTATTTTCTTCACTTTCATTTGCAACCACTGTTGTCACTGTAATTTCTTCTGAAAGGGTGGCAATGAAATTCATTGGAATTCCAAAAGGATAACGAATCAGAACAGATTCCATTGGTTCAAATTCTGCAATTGGCCTTATATCTCCGTCTGGAGGATCTGTTTCAGTAAAATCTTTACCAATTTTATGAGCTTTTTCTCTTTCTGCCTCTGTCATCATGTGAGGAAGGCTCTTTTGCTTTTGGGCATTACTGGGCATCCATAAAGCTATTAGAGTACAAATAGCTAGAAATCTTATAAGTTGTTGCATGTAGGTTGGTTTATGTCTCTCAAAGAATATTATTAAGATTCAAATATAATTAATTTGAAAAAATTATAATATTCTTCAATAAATTTAAGGTTTAACCTTTGCTATATTTTACTGAAAAAGGTAAAGAGGAAAAGGGTCAATAATATGAGTAAATTATAAAGGCTAAATGATTATTTCATCTTTCTATTTTTAATTGTTTATTAAAACTATAAAACTATTATCTTTGTCTGGTCAATAGAAGTAATTTTTTTATTAGATGGAAGAACAACAACAGGAAAAAAAACGTAATTTCTTTCAAAAGCTTCGGAATAAGTATCGTTTAATAATATATAATGACGATACTTTTGAGGAAGTATGGTTTTTTCGCTTAAGCCGGCTTAATGTTATTGCTGTATTGGGCACCAGTGGTATTGTTCTCATCACCTTTATCAGTTTGCTAATAGCTTTTACACCTTTAAAGGAATTTATACCAGGCTATCCGAAAGGAGATATAAAGATGAGCATGATATCTAATAATCAAAAGCTTGATTCACTTGAACAGGAGTTAAAACTTAGGGAACAATATCTTAATAATCTCTCCAGTATTATTTCCGGGGAAACACCGGAGGAAAAGACTACTGCCAAAGACACTGCTACTCAGAGGAGTGATATAGAGTTTAAAAGTTCAAAACACGATAGTATTTTGCGTCAGCAAATTGAAGAAGAAGAAAAGTATACCTTGTCTGTAGATTATGAGAACCAGCAGGAAAAGGATATGTCCCAGATTCATTTTTTCACTCCTGTGAAAGGAATAGTAACCAATTCCTTTAATCAGGAAGAAAAACATTTTGGGACAGATGTTGTAGCAAGCAAGGATATGGTAGTGGTGGCCACGCTCGATGGAACAGTTACTATGGCAAACTGGACATTAAAGACCGGATATGTTATACAGATACAACATGATAATAAAATTTTAAGCGTTTATAAACATAATGCAGAATTATTAAAAGAAGTTGGCGACCATGTCAAAGCAGGAGAGTCTATTGCTATTATAGGGAATTCCGGTGAGTTGACAACAGGCCCCCATCTCCATTTCGAATTGTGGCAGGATGGTTCACCTTTGGACCCTGAAAATTATGTTGTATTTTAAACTTCCGGAAAAAAAGTCAGCCTAATTGTTTATGATTAATAAAAAACGTATTGCAATCCTCGGTTCGACCGGTTCTATAGGAACTCAGACTTTGGAGGTTGTAGAACAACAGCCTGAACATTTTGAGATAAAAGCGTTAACAGCTAATTCTAATGTTCATCTGCTTGCTGAACAAGCAAAAAAGTTCTACCCCGAGGTGGTTGCCATTAGTGATGAAAACAAGGTTGATGATTTGCGCTCTCTTTTAAAAGGTAGTCCTGTGCAAATATTATCAGGAATGGAAGGTTTATCGGAAGTTGTTGCCAAAGAGAATGTAGATGTTGTTTTAACTGCTTTAGTTGGTTATGCAGGATTGATACCCACTATTCATGCGATAAAAAAAGGCAAAGATATTGCCCTGGCGAATAAAGAGACCTTAGTTGTTGCGGGAGACCTGATCAAGCGTTTGGCAAAAACTTATAATTCAACTATTTTGCCTGTGGATTCCGAGCATTCTGCTATTTATCAATGCCTGACGGGTGAAAAATCAGAAGATATTGAAAAAATCTACTTAACTGCTTCAGGCGGGCCTTTTCTTAATTATTCCACGAATGAATTAGATTCAGTAACATGCGAAGATGCATTGAACCATCCAAATTGGAGTATGGGGGATAAAATTACGATTGATTCGGCCACAATGATGAACAAAGGCTTTGAAGCCATTGAGGCGAAATGGTTGTTTGATCTTGAACCGGATCAAATTGATGTAATCATCCATCCACAGTCGATTATACATTCATTGGTTCAATTTGTAGATGGTTCTTTAAAAGCTCAAATGGGTTTGCCCGACATGAAACTCCCTATTTTGTATGCTTTGTCAGCACCTTCGCGTATTAAATCAGAGTTTAAACGATTTACGTTTGATGATTATCCGCAACTTACTTTTCAAAAACCTGACACAAAAAAATTCCGGAATCTTGCATTGGCTTTTGAAGCAATGAACAAAGGAGGAAACGTACCATGTATAGCTAATGCTGCCAATGAAGTTGCTGTTAAAGCTTTCCTGGAAAGAAAAATTAGTTATAAAGAAATTTCATCGATTGTTGAACAATCAATACAAAAAATTGCTTATATAAAACAACCGAATTTAGAAGATTATATTAAAACAGATCAGGAAACGAGGTTGCTGGCCTCAGAAAGATTATTGAAACGTCCATTTGACAGATAATAAATGATAAATATTTAAATGAATAAATAAAATACGAAATAAATGGAAGTATTAGTAAAAGTAGCACAATTAATTTTGAGTTTGTCAATTCTTGTTATTGTTCATGAATTCGGACATTTCTTATTTGCTAAAATTTTTAAAACAAGAGTTGAAAAATTTTATCTTTTCTTCAACCCTGGTTTTTCTCTATTTAAAACCAAATATGGAGAAACAGAATACGGTATGGGCTGGATACCCCTGGGAGGTTATGTAAAAATATCCGGTATGATAGATGAATCAATGGATAAGGAGCAGATGAAAAAGCCTGCTCAACCGCACGAATTCAGGTCTAAAAAGACATGGCAAAGACTTCTTATAATGCTTGGCGGAGTGATGATGAATTTTATTCTTGCTATATTGATTTATTCCTCAATCCTTTTCGCCTGGGGTGAGCAATACCTGCCAACCGAAAGTGTCAATGAAAAAGGCTTTATGGCTGATTCTCTTGCAGAATCGGTGGGTTTTGAAGATGGAGATAAAATATTAACTATTAACGGAAAAAAAGTAGAACGTTATTCCAATATCTATCAGGAGATTTTATTAGATCGGCCTGCCACCATTCGGGTTCAACGCAATAATACTACCCGGGCTATACAGATACCCGATTCTATTTTTCCAAAATTAATGAATAACCCGGGGTTTCTTCAGCCTCGTTATCCTGCTGTTGTAGGTGGATTTCCAAAAGATTCTCCTGCTAAAAGCGCCGGCCTGAAGAAAGGAGACGAAATTGTTGCTGTTAATGGCGAAAAATGTGAGTTTTTTGATCAGTTAAGCGAGAGACTAGATAAATATAAAGGAGAACAAGTAAGTTTAGATATAATGCGCGATAGCAGTAAGAAAGAAATTTCTGCACAAGTGAATGAAAAAGGTGAACTGGGAATTGCTGTTGGAGCAGACCTAGGCAAATACTATGACCTTGCGAGTGTAAAGTATGGGTTTTTTGCTGCTATACCCGCCGGAATAAACAAGGGTGTGTCTACATTTAAAAGTTATCTCAAGCAATTAGGATTGATCTTCACCCCAAAAACTGAAGCTTATAAAGAGGTCGGCAGTTTTATTACAATAGGAAAAATATTCCCGGGAGTATGGAACTGGCAGGCTTTCTGGAATCTAACAGCGTTTCTGTCAATCATGTTAGGTATAGTTAACGTGTTGCCTATCCCTGCATTGGACGGTGGACACGTAATGTTTCTCTTGTATGAAATTGTCTCAGGACAAAAACCAGGAGATAAATTTTTGGAATATGCTCAAATTGTAGGAATGTTAATCGTTTTCAGCATACTGATTCTGGCCATAGGGAATGATATTATGAGATTTGTTTTCTAGGAATTGGGGTTATAATTTATTAGAGACTGATTTTATGTTGATAATCATAATCTAAAACAATATATTTAGGTGTATATTTGTTATATAATCAGGATTTTTATTTTTTGACTAAAAAGATTAAATTCGTTAAGAAACAAAGTTGTTCATTATGATAAATTTTATTTTACTTGGAATGCCTGGCGTGTGGGAAATATTGCTCATTGTCCTCGCTTTGTTGTTAATCTTTGGGGGTAGAAAAATCCCCGAGATTATGAAAGGTTTCGGAAAAGGCATAAGAGAGTTTAAGGATGCTACAGGTGGCAAACACGACGAAGAAAAGGATAATCAACAATCAGGAAACGAGTAACCTGCTACTTTCTGTTTAGTATTCTTCTATTTTCACCTCTTGTCGCTACTTTTGGAGATACTTTGCCTATAGAGGCATTTTCAGAAGTAGAAGATAATCTTAAAAACACCTTTTTTTAGCTAAAAGAAAAGTAGTTAGTAGCCAGTAGTTAGTAGCGATTTGGCAACAAATAAAGGCTATAGAATTCATTTCCTGGCTAGCAATGAGATAATATAAAGTACCTGCATATGAAAATTATATTTAACTTTTACGACCTCGAAAACAATCAAAACCAGAAAAAAGCGGTGTTATTACAGAATTAAATTTATGGAAATGAGTCTCCTCTTAATTTTCAGTTTGAAAACTTTCACGTTCATTTCTCTTAACGCCATTTATTTAAACTATTCATAGAAAGCGTCTTATCCCATCTACTAACTACTAACTACTATCTACTATCTACTTCTTAGCTAATTGATGGGCGTTTTAATATTTACTTCTACTCCTGAAAGTTCCTATAGCTGGGAAAGAATATTCCTTTTCAGCCCTTCATATTTTGTCCTCTTAACGGCTGATTTCCTGAATAGTTCATTAAACTTTTCTCTTGATAAATTTTCCCAGCCTTCATCCTGTAAATTCAGCAAATCTGGGTGTGGTTTTAGCTCCTCCGTTTCCATGGGCTTCACTTTTTGATTCCACGGGCAAACATCCTGGCATGTATCACAGCCGAATATCCATTTATTTAATTTGCCTTGAAATTCTGACGGGATTTCGCCTTTTTTTTCGATAGTCAGATACGAAATGCAACGTGATGCATCAATTCGGTAAGGTTCTGTTAGCGCACCGGTGGGGCATGCATCAATACATTTTCGGCAATTTCCGCAATAGTCTTTTATCGGAGTATCATAATCCAGCCTGGCATCGACAATCAGCTCTCCTATAAAGACATACGAGCCATGTTTTTTGGTGATAAGATTAGTGTTTTTGCCAATCCATCCAAGGCCGGCTTTTTGGGCCCATACCTTGTCCATTACTGGTGCGGTGTCAACAAATGCTCTTCCGTTAACTTCTGCAATATTATTCTGAATAAAATTTAAAAGAGAATGTAATTTATCTTTCAGGATATAATGATAATCCTTGCCATAAGCATACTTTGATATTTTATAAGTGCCTTCTTGCCGGGTTTCTTTTGGATAGTAGTTGTAAATTACAGAGATAACAGATTCAGCACCTTCTACTAATTTTGTAGGGTCGGTACGTTTTTCAAAATAGTTTTCCATGTATTTCATCTCCCCGTGCCGATTTTCCCGAAGCCATTTTTTCAGATCTCCGGCTTCTTCTTCAAGCGGGGAGGCTTTGGCAATTCCGCAATCTGCAAAGCCAAGGCGCAAAGCTTCTGATTTTATGATTTGGCTGTATGTTGTTTCTTTAT
>JBNJFT010000001.1:15375-56321 GCA_051747065.1 Bacteroidota bacterium
CTTCTTCTTCAAGCGGGGAGGCTTTGGCAATTCCGCAATCTGCAAAGCCAAGGCGCAAAGCTTCTGATTTTATGATTTGGCTGTATGTTGTTTCTTTATCCAATAACATATAAATTAGGTAGATTCAGAAGTAGAGGCAAATAATAAAATAACCAGCAATTAGCTAATGAGTAAGCAGTAAGCACTCTGCAGCAGGCAGTGAACATGCTGCATGTAGTGGATAAACAAATTGTTCTCCATAATTTGCAGTAGAATAATCTAAAGTTTTGTGAGTTCTTTTCATATGTCGATGATTCAGCAGCCTCGTTTTTTGATAATTTTGGTTAATTTCAATGCCGAAAATTATTACCCGGTCACGTAACACGCTAATAATTACAGCTTTAAGTTTCTATGAATGAATGCGCCTAAATTAATCCCAGGTCCAGTTTGGCTTCTTCAGACATCATCTCCTTGTCCCATGGCGGATCGAATACGAGTTTAACGTCAACTTCGTTTACTTCTTCTATTTCTTTAACCTTGTCATGAACTTCCTGCAGAATATCATCTGCAATCGGGCAGTTTGGAGCTGTGAGGGTCATTCGGACCTCTACGTTATTGTCATCATCTACATCAATGTTGTATATTAATCCCAAATCATAGACATTCACCGGAATTTCCGGGTCATATACTTCTTTGAGCGCCTTTACTATTTCGCCTTCAACAGCCAGAAAATCTTGTTCACTCATAATTGTTGTTTTGTTTTTTAAATTGACAATCTGAACTATGAAAAGTTCACTACTGGTTTTGTTTTGCATCGTAGGCCATCGCGTAAGCCTTGATTTTATTAATCATGGCAACCAATCCGTTTGACCGTGTAGGCGAGAGGTTTTCTTTCAGCCCGATTTTATCAATGAAAAACAGATCAGCATCTTTAATTTCTTTGGGAGTTCTTCCTGAGAGAACTTCAATTAAAAGAGCAATAATGCCTTTTGTAATAATGGCATCACTGTCTGCGGAGAATTTCAATGTACCATTATCCATCTCAGCATGTAACCATACTTTAGACTGGCACCCTTCAATCAGGTTGTCTTCTGTCTTTTGCTCCGGCGGCATTTCCGGTAAGTCTTTGCTTAATTCGATCAGGTAGTTATACTTATCCATCCAATCGTCAAACATCTGAAACTCTTCAATAATTTCTTGCTGCTTTTCTTCTAATGTCATGTTCTTATTGTTTTGAATTAACCAAACATTTGTTTTACTTTCATCAATCCGTCATAAAGTGCATCAACCTCTTCTTTTTTGTTATAGATAGCAAAAGTAGCCCGCACCGTTCCATCGACATTAAAATGTTTAACTAAAGGTTCTGTACAATGATGCCCGGTTCGAACGGCGATGCCCAGCTTGTCAAGAACCATTCCGGTATCATAATGATGAATGTTGTCAAGTAAAAACGATATTACGCTGATTTTATCTTTCGATTCACCATAGATTTTAAAGCCGTCTATGGATGTTAATTTTTCCGTTGCATACTCAAGCAAAACGTGCTCATGTGCAAGAATAGCATTAAAACCGATGTTTTCCATGTATTTCAGAGCCTCTGCTGTTCCTATTGCTCCGACATAGTTGGGCGTTCCTGCTTCAAATTTGAAAGGAAGTTCGTTGAAAGTAGTTTTTTCAAACGATACATTTTGGATCATTTCTCCTCCGGTTTGATAAGGCGGAATGTCTTCAAGCCATTTTTCTTTTCCGTAGAGAACGCCTGTACCATTAGGACCATAAATTTTGTGCCCCGAAAACACATAAAAATCACAATCCAGCGCCTGCACATCTACATTTTCATGTTGAATGCTTTGTGCGCCATCAATAAGTACCGGAATATTTTTTTCATGAGCCAGTTTTATGATTGTGTTAACGTCATTGATTGTCCCCAACGTATTGGAAACATGAGTTATAGCAACTATTTTGGTTTTTTCGGAAAGCAGTTGTTTGTAAGTATCCAGTATCAGCTCTCCTTTATCATTTATTGGAATTACTTTCAGCTTTGCATTTTTCCTTTCACAAAGCATTTGCCACGGCACAATATTGGCATGGTGCTCCATCTCTGAAATTACCACCTCATCCCCTTCGTTTACATATTTCTCCCCAAAAGAAAAGGCTATTGTGTTGATGGAGTGAGTTGTACCGCTAGTAAAAATGATCTCGTGTTTGTGTTTAGCATTGATGAATTTCTGAACAACTTCCCTGCTTGTTTCATACTCTTCCGTGAGCTGATTGCTGAGGTAATGCACACCTCTGTGAATGTTGCTGTTTTTAATACTGTAAATTTCATTCACTTTATCAATTACCTGCCTTGGCTTTTGCGTTGTTGCAGCATTGTCCAGGTAAACAAGCGGTTTGTCGTGAACTTTTTGATGAAGTATTGGAAAATCTTTCCTTATCTTTTCTATATCGTAATCTTTTTCCTGAGCCATATTCTGCCTTATTAAATTATTGTTCTTTTTATAAAGTAACAATTGAAATTTTGGAAGCTATCCTGCAGAAAACGAATTTAATATAAATCCTCTGTAATAGCAATTATCTCCTTCTATCCGCAATGCATTTCGCAATAGTTACAGCGGGAGAGTTCTCCTCTTAGCCGTTTGTCTACAAGTTCATGAATTCTGTCCTGCAGAGGCTTAACTTTAATTTTTTCAATCACTTCGTGGGCAAAAGCATACATTAATAAAAGCCTTGCCTCCTTAAAATGAATGCCCCTTGAACGGAGATAAAACAACCCGTCTTCATCTAACTGCCCTACTGTCGCCCCGTGGCTACATTTTACATCATCTGCATAAATTTCCAGTTGGGGTTTGGTGTTCATGGTTGCATCGTCCGTAAGAAGGATGTTGTTGTTCGATTGATATGCTTCTGTTTTTTGGGCATCCTGACGGACGAGAATTCTTCCGTTAAATGCTCCCGTAGCAAAATCATCCAAAACTCCCTTGAAAAGCTGATTGCTTCGGCAATTTGGTTTTGCATGATCCATGTGAACATAACTGTCAATATGCTGGCCTCTGTCCGTGAGATAAAGCCCTACTGTATCATTGTTACAGCCTTCTCCGTTGAGCAGAACGTTGTAATCATTACGTATCAAACCACCATGCAAAGAGAGCGTATTTGTAGTTACGTTGCTGTCTTTTTCTTGTTGAACATAGAGGTGAGAGAGCTGCGTTGAGCCATTGTGCTCATTTTGAATTCGTGCAATATCAAAACGGGCGCTCTTGTCGACAAAAACTTCTGTAACAGAATTTGTGAGGAAGTTTTTTTGAGAAAGCGTGTGGTCGCAGATAACCATCCGTGCTTCACTGTTCTCTTCCATAACAAAGAGATTCCGGTGTTGAGCCATTCCATCCTCTTCGTCCATGAGGAGGTTAATGATTTGGACAGGAACTTCCAGTGTTACATTTTTGGGGACGTAAAAGAATATGCCATCCTGAACAAAAGCTGTATTTAATGCAGTAAAACTATCTTCTTCAGATTTGGTGTACTTATTGTAATGTTTCTGAACAAGTTCGGGATATTTGCTTGCAGCTTCACGTATGCTGCCAACAATAGCTCCACCCGGCAGTTCATACAAGGATTTGTTGGAGCTTGAATACCAGCCGTTTAGCAACAAAATCACCTGGGTATCCAACTCAGGAACGTCACATTTAAAAATATTGTCGATGTCAAAATTGATTGTCTTGGGTTGGAAATAGTGCCTGTATTCTTTATTGAACACACCTGTCAAATCAGTGTATTTGTAACGTTCGTTTTTTTTGGTAGGTATGCCCAGTTTTCTGAAGTTTTCCAGGGCTCTCTCCCTGTGTTCATTTATAAAATCAGGCAACCCTTCATTTAAGGTTGAAATGTTGTTATGGAACAGATCGATAAACTGTTCTTTTATATCTGGTGATTTAGTGTCAGTACTCATAGTTTTGTTTTTAGTTTTCTGAACTACATTTCAGCTTCCTTTTTAAGCCAGTCGTAACCTTTTTCTTCCAGTTCAACAGCCAGCCCTTTATCTCCTGATTTCACGATTTGCCCGTCGTACAATACATGAACATGGTCTGGCACTATGTAATTCAGCAGTCTTTGATAGTGTGTAATAACAATTGTAGCATTATCATCGGATTTTAGTTTATTCACCCCATTGGCTACAATTCTGAGTGCATCAATGTCAAGCCCGGAGTCGGTTTCATCCAGGATTGACAATTCAGGGTTGAGCATAGCCATCTGAAAGATTTCGTTTCTCTTTTTTTCTCCTCCGGAAAAACCCTGATTTACAGACCGGTTTGTTAAATTAGAATCAATTTCTACAATTTCTTTCTTTTCTCGCACCATCTTCAGGAAATCCGATGACTTCATAGGCTCAAGGCCTCTATGTTTGCGTTGTTCATTAACAGCAGTTTTTAGAAAGTTCATCATGCTTACTCCCGGAATTTCTATAGGATACTGAAACCCGAGAAAAATTCCTTCTCTCGCTCTTTCTTCCGGAGCCATCTTTAAAAGGTCTTTTCCATGATATTCCACTTCGCCTTCAGTTACATTGAATAATTCTCTTCCCGCCAAAATGGAAGCCAATGTGCTTTTTCCTGAACCATTCGGCCCCATGATTGCATGTATCTCTCCCGCTTTTACTTCCAGATCGATTCCTTTTAGAATTTCTTTTCCTTCTATTGAAGCATGTAAGTTCTTTATTTTAAGCATATAATTTGTTTTATTTTGTTAAGTTGAATGATGATTTTTATCCTACACTTCCCTCCAGGCTTATTTGCAGAAGTTTTTGAGCTTCTACCGCAAATTCCATAGGTAATTTGTTAAGAATTTCTTTCGCGTAGCCATTCACAATTAAGCCAATAGCATCTTCAGTTTCAATACCACGCTGGTTGCAATAGAATATTTGGTCTTCACCAATTTTTGATGTAGTAGCCTCATGTTCAACAATAGAACTTCTGTTATCCGTTTCTATGTATGGAAATGTATGTGCGCCGCATCTATCGCCCAGCAACATAGAGTCGCATTGCGAGAAATTACGTGCGTTTTCTGCATTTTTAGTGATTTTTACCAGGCCACGGTAGCTATTGTTGCTTTGTCCGGCAGATATACCTTTGGAAACTACTGTGCTTTTGGTATTTTTTCCGACATGTATCATTTTTGTGCCCGTATCGGCTTGCTGGTGATTGTTTGTCACCGCCACTGAGTAAAATTCGCCAACAGAATTGTCCCCCAAAAGTATACAGCTTGGGTATTTCCATGTAATTGCTGACCCGGTTTCAACCTGTGTCCATGAAATTTTGGAATTGTCTCCTTCGGCTTTTCCACGTTTCGTTACAAAGTTATAAATTCCGCCTTTCCCTTCTTTGCTTCCCGGATACCAGTTTTGAACGGTGGAATATTTTACATGCGCGTTTTTCTTAGCTACAATCTCAACAATTGCTGCGTGAAGCTGGTTTTCGCTTCTCTGGGGCGCCGTGCATCCTTCCAGGTAGCTTACATAGCTATCGTCTTCAGCAATAATAAGAGTCCGCTCAAATTGCCCCGTGTTTGCTGCATTGATCCTGAAATATGTGGACAATTCCATCGGTGCCTTCACTCCTTTTGGAATATAACAGAATGAACCATCGCTAAATACAGCAGAGTTTAAAGCTGCAAAATAATTGTCAGTGGGCGGTACAACTGAACCCATATATTTTCTCACCAAATCGGGATGTTCCTGAACTGCTTCGCTGAAGGAACAGAAAATAATTCCCAATTCCGCCAGTTTTTCTTTGAATGTAGTTTTCACTGACGAACTGTCCATCACAGCATCAACTGCAACGCCTGCCAGTTTTTTCTGCTCGTCCAGAGGAATCCCTAATTTGTCAAAAGTGTTCTTTAACTCCGGGTCAACCTCATCTATGCTACCAGGAGCTGAAGCCTTTTGTTTCGGAGCAGAGTAATATATGATATCCTGGTAATTGATTTCAGGAACAGTTAAATGTGCCCACTCAGGCATTTTCATAGTTTTCCAGTACCTATATGCTTCCAATCTGAAATTCAACATAAACTCAGGCTCATTCTTCTTTTTGGATATCATCTTAATAATATCTTCGTTCAGCCCTTTCGGCAGGCTATCACTTTCTATATCTGTTGACCAGCCGTACTTATACTCTCCCTGAGCCAGATTGTTTAATATTTTATCTTCATTTTTTCCCATAATTTGCAAAAGTAATATTATTTTTATTCGATAACGGGTTTTATATAGATTAATTCTAAATTGGTACAAAGATATTACTTTAACAATAATTTTTACATGATTGTTTATACGTTCGTGTAATTTAAAATATGATAAATGTTATGGAAAACGAAGATAATAAAAACATACAGATATCAGACCTTGGCGAATTCGGCCTAATCGATCATTTGACAAAAAATATCAAACTTAACCATGAGAGCACAGTTAAAGGAATTGGTGATGATGCCGCTGTTCTGGATTACGGCAGCAAAAAAACTGTTGTGACAAGCGATTTACTTTTGGAAGGGATACATTTTGACCTGATGTACAGCCCTTTAAAACACCTGGGCTACAAAGCCGTTGTTGTTAATATTTCCGATATTTTAGCCATGAATTGTATCCCAGGCCAGATTATTGTTTCTGTCGGTTTTTCCGGCAAATTTAGCCTTGAACATATTGACGAATTATATAACGGAATAAAGCTTGCGTGTGATAAGTACAACATTGATTTTGTCGGTGGTGATACAACCTCATCCTTAACCGGAATGACAATAAGTGTGACAGCTATCGGGCAGGGAGAAGAAGGGAAGATCGTTTACCGGAATGGAGCCAATAAAAACGATATCATCTGTGTGACCGGGGACCTGGGCGCTGCGTATATGGGGCTACAACTTCTTGAACGCGAGAAAGAAGTATTTAAGTCAAAACCCGGTTCACAACCAAATCTTTCCGGGTACGACTATATCCTGGAAAGGCAACTTAAACCTGAAGCGCGCCTTGATGTAGTTCGTTTTTTACATGAAAAGAACATCGTGCCTTCTGCTATGTTGGATGTTTCCGATGGCCTTGCCTCCGAACTTCTGCATATTTCACATAATTCTGAACTGGGATGTAAATTGTTCCAGAAAAAAATCCCGATAGAGGAAAACACCTCAAAGATGGCTGAGGAATTTGATATGGAGCCAACACAAGCTGCCTTGAATGGAGGAGATGATTACGAATTGCTTTTCACAGTTTCCACCGATGATTACGAAAAGATTAAGAATGAAGAGAAAATAAGTTTTATCGGCCACATGGCAGATGAAGAAGATGGCTGCTACATGGTATCCACCAGTGAACATTTGATAAGGCTACAAGCACAAGGTTGGCAGGGTTTGGAAAAAGGCCGGGGTGAACAAAGGTAAACTATTCGTTCTTTCTGTTGCCTTTTATAATTCCTCTGGATGCATTTTTAAGAAAAAGAATAATTTCGTCTCTTTCTTTGGTCTTGGGCATGGTTGCTTCTATATTCTCAATTGCTGTAGAATAATTGTTGCCTTTCAAAAATATTTCACGATAGATATCTGAAATTTCATTGATTTTTTCGTTGTTAAAGTTTCTCCGCCGTAAACCAATAGAGTTTACGCCGGCAAAAGCGAGCGGTTCATGAGCAGCTTTTATGAAAGGAGGGACATCTTTTCGCACCAAAGAGCCGCCTGAGATCATTACATGCCCACCGATGTGGACAAACTGGTGGACGGCTACCAGGCCGCTGAGTATTGCAAAGTCGTCGATGATAACTTCACCAGCGAGTTGGCTTGCATTACCTATAATCACATTATCTTTAAGAATACAATCATGAGCCACGTGTACATAAGCCATCAACAAACAATTATTTCCAAGTATCGTTTTGCCTTTTGAAGCGGTTCCTCTGTTTACTGTTACACATTCTCTTATTACAGTATTATCGCCAATTTCAGTAGTCGATCTTTCTCCTTTGAATTTTAAATCCTGCGGCACGCCAGATACGACAGCACCCGGGTATATTTTGCAATTTTTACCGATTCGGGCTCCTTCCATTATCGTTGCATTTGGGCCAATCCAGGTTCCTTCTCCAATGGTTACATCCTTTGAAATGGAAACGAAAGGTTCAATTGTAACGTTTTCAGCGATTTCAGCTTCCGGATGTATGTATGATAAAGATGCTTTATTCATTACTCTTTTGTTTTGGTTATTTGTGCGGTAAAATCTCCCTCCATGACAAGTGATTCTCCAATAAATGCCTGGCCATGCATATTCACTATACCGCGCCTTATAGGGACTGTAAGGTTTAGTTTAAAGAACAATGTGTCTCCGGGAACCACTTTCCTTTTGAATCTTACTTTATCAATTTTCAGAAAGTAAGTGCTATAATTTTCAGGGTCAGGAACAGAATTCAGGGCTAAAATACCGCCAGCCTGAGCCAATGCTTCTACTTGTAAAACGCCAGGCATAATTGGTTCATCAGGGAAGTGCCCGACAAAAAAGCCCTCGTTCATGGTAACATTTTTTAAACCAATGATTGAACTCTGGTCCATCTCCAGCACTCTGTCTACCAGTAGGAATGGAGGGCGATGAGGCAAATACTTTTTTATTTGATTTATATCCAGTAACGGCTCTTGGGTAAGGTCGATCTTTGGAATATGGTCTTTTGAAGCTTCTTTTTTGATTTCTTTTTGAATAGTCCTGGCAAGTTGTGTATTAGCATGATGCCCCGGCTTTTTTGCAACAATCTTGCCTTTTATTGGTTGCCCTATTAGAGCCAAATCGCCCATCATGTCAAGTAATTTATGACGCGCTGGTTCATTGTTGTAATGCAGGTCTATATTATTTAGCACGCCCTCCGGTTTAACTTTTACATGAGGCTGATTGAAGAGGTCTGCAATCCTGTCCAGCTCTTCTTGTGGCACAGAGTTTTCCATGATAACAATGGCGTTCTCAAGATCTCCGCCTTTTATGAGGTTATTCTTTAAAAGAAACTCCAATTCATGGAAAAATACAAAAGTCCTCGAAGCGGCAACTTCTTTTTGAAAATCAGTTTTTTCAGTCAGCGTTGCATATTGATGCCCTAAAACCTTTGAATTATAGTCAATCAAAACATTTATTGAAAACTCCGGGTCTGGATAAACACCAATTTCGATTCCATTCTCTTCATCTTTATATTCAATTTTCTCCTTTATTTCATAATATTTCCTATCCTCGTCCTGTTCTTCTATGCCCGCTTCTTGCAAAGCTTCAACAAATCTTCTGGAACTTCCGTCCATAATTGGGGTTTCCGGGCCGTTGAGTTCAATAAGGGCATTATCAATCATCAATCCCTTTAAAGCAGCCATAACATGTTCAATCGTATGAATGCGAATGCCATTTTCTTCAATGGTAGTTCCGCGGGAAGTGTCTACTACATTTGACACATCAGCCTTAACAATTGGGGATTCTTTATGGTCAATACGTTTGAATTTGTATCCGTGATTTGGTGGAGCAGGATTAAATATAATTTCAACTTCATAGCCGGTATGTAAACCCTGGCCGCTTAATTTTACAGGTTGAGATAAGGTAGTTTGTTTATCTTCCATAGTCCAGTCGATTAAATGAATTTAATCTTTCTTTAAATTTTTTATTTCTTTCTCTAATTCTGTAATTTGCTTATAAAGATCGGGCAATTTTCGGAAAAGGACATAAGATTTCTGGTATTTTCCAAAGTCGAAGGCAGGTGCTCCCTGCACCACAGTTCCTTCTTTAACATTGGATGATATTCCGGATTGGGCAGCTATTTTAGCGCCATCACCAATTTTTAGATGCCCTACGATCCCTACCTGCCCGCCTATCATACAGTCTCTGCCAATTTTGGCGGAGCCTGCAATGCCTGTTTGAGCTGCTATAACTGTGTTTTCGCCTATTTCAACATTATGAGCAATTTGAATTAAATTGTCCAGTTTAACTCCTTTCCGAATGATCGTAGAACCTATCGTAGATCTATCCAGACAAGTATTGGAGCCAATTTCGACATTATCTTCTATGATTACGTTACCCACTTGGGGTATTTTCTGATAGTTGTTGTCTGACTGTGGCGCGAAACCAAATCCATCACTTCCGACAATTACACCTGCGTGAATAGTGCAATTCTTGCCTATTTCACAATCATGGTAAATTTTCACATCGGGGTAGATAACCGTGTTATCCTTTATTATAACACCATCCCCAATATATGTATGGGGCAATATCTTCACGTTTTTTCCTATTTTGGCTTTCTCTCCGATGTAAACAAAATCTCCAATATATGCACCTTCGCCTATTTCGGCGTTTTCTTTAATTGAAGCTGATTCACTGATGCCTTCTTCATTGATATTGCTCTTGTCCTCCATTGTAAGCAGCTTGGCAAATGCATGATAAGCATTGTCTACTTTTATCAGGGTGGTATTGACTTCCGAATTTATTGTAAAATCCTTATTCACTAAAACTGCAGAGGCTTCGGTGTCGTAAATGTATTTTGTATATTTAGGATTTGCAATAAAAGAGATTGTTCCTTTTCTTCCTTCTTCAATTTTTGAAAAACCTTTAATTATCACATTCGGGTCCCCTTCTACTTCACCTTTTAGAAGGTCTGTAATTTCCTGTGCCGTGTATTCCATAGATTTTTCAATTAAATTTTTGCAAAAATAATGATATTTTAGAATTAAATGATATTTTGTTTAGGATAACATAAAAAATATTTTTTGACAGTTTTTGATAATATCGATAGATTGAGCATATCAGAAGCCTCTGTTATGTCTGTAACATCCTGATTCTTAAATAAAATCTGAATGTTTTCATTTTTAGCACTATATGCCTTATTGCTTATATAATTAGAAAAAACTAAATATTCAAGTTGCTCATTATTCATCTCATATTCTGCCTTTATGCCAGCTTTAATGATTTCAATTTTATCCTCATCAAAAGGAGCATTTTGTAAATCAATTTTAAATAATTTTCTGTTAAGCATATTTTGAGACAGAAGGGAAAGCACCCTGTCATCGGATTCTGTCCACAGTTTAAGAGACGCCGCTATGTCATTGTCGTCTAATTTAGAATAATTTATTAGCAAATTTTGCGAATTGTCATCTTTGTATTTTTCTTTTAAAAAGTATTCCAATTGAGGCGTACAGCCAATGTTTTCTCCTTCGTTGATGAGGTATTTGGCTCTTTTCAAAATGGATGAAACAAGCTGATCGGCTGAAATAACTGTTTTGTGGAAGTATACCTGCCAATACATGATCCACCGGGCAATAAGAAATTTTTCGATGGAATGGACTCCTTTTGCTTCAATGACCAAATGATCATTGTGGACATTGAGCATTTTTATTATTCGATCAGAGCCTATAACACCTTCTGAAACACCGGTAAAGAAACTGTCTCTTCTCAGGTAATCCAATCTATCCATGTCTAATTGACTGGAAACCAGCTGATGCAGAAATTTTTTGTAATACTGGTTCTTAAAAATTTTGATAGCAAGGCTTAATTCCCCGTTAAATTCCTTGTTTAATTCATTCATAAAGAGAAGAGAAAATTCTTCATGTGAAAAGTCGGTTAGCCAAACATCTTCCAGTGTATGTGAAAGAGGCCCATGCCCGATGTCATGTAAGAGGATTGCGATCTTAGCTGCAAGAGCTTCTTCTTCAGTTATTTCATGCCCTTTTGAACGTATTATGTCAATGGAAGATTGCATCAGATGCAGGGAACCCAGGGAATGCTGAAAACGTGTATGCATCGCACCGGGATAAACAAAATGCGTCAGCCCCAATTGTTTTATTCTTCTTAATCGTTGAAAATATGGGTGTTCAATAAGATCAAAAATGATCTCATCGAATATATTTATAAATCCGTAAACGGGGTCGTTAATAATTTTTTTCTTGTTCATTATTGAATTATTTCTTGATTGATGAAAAGGTGTCAAAAGTAAAAAAATATTTAACTCGTTGAAAATCTTGTAGCTTAATAATATAGATACACCTTAAAAAAATGGGTTTTTATACAATAAAATCAGTTGGATACTTGTCATTTAATTAGATAATTGTTATTTTTGCACCAGTAAAATATGAGAGGAGGGATTTTGCTGGGGACGTTGTCCCCTTTTTTCGTATCAAAAACTAAGCCGAACAAGCCGGGAAGATGGTAAAAGACAGAGAGATAGAAAAAGCAGTAAGAGATGTTTTGGATTCTGATAATTATTTTATCGTTGGAATTCAAAATAAGCAAGATACGATAAAAGTTATTGTTGATGGTTATAAAGGTATTGATCTGGAGAAATGTGGTGAAATCACAAGAAACCTGAGAAGCTCGTTTGGGGAAAAGGTTGATGATTACAATATAGAAGTGACATCACCCGGATTAACCTCCCCCTTTCAGGTGATAGAACAATATAAGAAGAATATCGGGCAGAAAGTTGAGACTCTTCTAAAAACGGGCGAAAAGATTACAGGGAAATTACAGGAAGTGAATCCGGACAGTATCCTTTTAGAGGAGAAAAAAAGAATTAAGACAGATAAGAATAAGAAAAAAACAGTGCGGGAAGAGAAAACAATAAAGTTTGATGAAATAAAATACACAAAATTGATAATATCATTTTAAAATTAATAGAGCGATGGATAATTTGAATTTGTTTGATACCTTTTCTGAGTTCAAGGAGCTAAAGAATATAGACAGGCCTTCGATGATGAATGTTTTGGAAGATGTTTTCCGCAAATCTCTTGAAAAGATTTTCGGAACCTCGGAAAATTTTGATATCATTATTAATATTGATAAGGGTGATTTTGAAATATGGAGGAACAGAGAAGTTGTTGAAGATGATGAGCTTGAAGATGACAACCTTCAAATACCTATTTCAAAAGCAAAGAAAATAGACGATGATTACGAAGTTGGAGAAGAAGTAACAGATGAGGTGAAACTGGAAGATTTTGGAAGAAGAGTGATTCTTTCTCTGAGACAACATCTTACTTCAAAAATTCTTGAGATTGAAAGAAACAATGTATTTGAAAAATATAAGCAGCGTATAGGGCAAATTATAAGTGGTGAGGTTTACCAGGTTTGGAAACGCGAGCTCATGGTATTGGATGATGAAGGAAACGAACTTATCATGCCACGCGATGAACAAATTCCTTCTGATCATTTCCGCAAGGGTGATCTTTTAAGAGCCGTTGTGGTAAGGGCTGAAATGAGGAATAATACACCATTGATTATAATTTCACGGACTTCACCCGTATTTTTAGAGCGGTTATTTGAGTTTGAAGTTCCCGAGATATATGACGGCCTTATCACCATAAAAAAAGTTGTGCGGGCTCCCGGGGAAAAAGCCAAAGTTGCAGTAGAATCTTATGACGACAGAATTGATCCGGTTGGATCGTGCGTTGGAATGAAAGGTTCAAGAATTCACGGTATTGTTCGCGAATTAAGAAATGAAAATATAGATGTAATTAACTATACAAATAACACACAACTATTTATTCAAAGAGCCCTGAGTCCTGCTAAAATCAACTCCATTAAGATTGATGACGAGAATAAAACAGCAGAGGTTTATCTTGATCCCGAGGAAGTCTCTCTGGCAATTGGAAAAGGCGGACTCAATATTAAACTGGCAAGTCAGCTGACAGGCTATGATTTAGATGTTTACAGAGAAGCGGAAGAAGATGAAGAGGACGTAAATATTGATGAATTTTCAGATGAAATCGATCAGTGGGTTATTGACACACTGAAATCTGTCGGTCTTGACACAGCAAAGAGTGTTTTGGAGCTTAGCAGGGAAGAACTCGAGCGGCGAACTGATTTAGAAGAAGAAACTATTGATGATATTACTCAAATTTTTAAATCAGAATTTGAATAATTTAACAGATTAATTATAATTTAGCGACTTAATAGGAGCAACAAATTTTCTAAGGGGTATATATGGCAAAGGACAAAAAAATAACGAGATTGAGCAAGGTGGCAAGAGAATTCAATGTGGGGATTTCAACAATTGTGGATTTTCTTCATAAAAAGGGATATGGTATCGATTCTAACCCTAATGCAAAAGTATCCCCGGAACAATACAATCTTTTGGTGGATGAATACAGTACAGATAGTGATGTTAAGAAACAATCTCAAAAGATAAATCTGGATAAATCCCACGAGAGCAGTAAGCATTCTATTTCTATTAATGATATTGAGCAGGAAACACAAGAAGATGACACAAACTCTGAAGAATCCGGAGACGATGAGGAAATTTTCATTAAAGATGTGAGTGGAAAAGAACAAAAAAAATCTGCTCAAAAACCCAAAGAAAAAGAGACCAGTAAAGAAGAATCAGAAAAAGAGAAAGCCGCTAAGGAAGAAAAAGCAGAAAAGGCCAGGAAAGAGAAAGAAAAACAGGAAAAAGAACCTAAGGTAGTAGGCAAAATTGATTTAGATTCAGTTACCAAAAAACAAAAAGCAGAAAAAGAAGAGGATAAAAGCCAGAAAAAACAACAAGAGACCCCCGAGAAAACGGAGAAAAAAGAAAAATCCAAACAACCTTCAACAAAAGAAACAGAAAAGAAAACCTCTAAGAAAGAGGAAACGAAAGCTCCCAAGAAATCTGAAACTGTAAAGAAAGAAGAGGAAAAGGATAAGAAAGCCAAAAAACAGGCGAAAACAGAAAAACAAGAAACGGAAGAAGCCAAAAAAGAGGAAAAAACAGACGAGAAAGTGAAAAAAACAGAAAAACCCGCTGAAGAAACACCGGAGAATGTTGCTGTTGGTCAGAAAAATACTATAGATATCAAGGACGAAGAGGAAAAAGAACAGATTAAGGTTGTCGGAAAAATAGATCTGGATTCACTAAATCAAAAAACAAGGCCGGATAGAAAGACGCGTAAAGAAAAAGAGGCAGAACGTACGAAAAAAGAGGGTACAAAAAAAGAGGGAGCCAAAAAAGAAAGTGCGAAGAAGGAAGAAGAGAAATCTACGGATGAAAGTACAAAACCGAAAAGAAAACGAAGAAAGCGTATTAATAAAGATAAAGAAAAAGTTCAGGTAGATAACAAGACGAAACAACAAGAAGGAACAAAGGAAAAGAAAGAGCCACCAAAAAAGAAAAAGTCTAAGAAAAAACGACCTGTTCGAAATGAAGTAGACGAGGAAGATGTTCAGAAGCAGGTAAAAGAAACCCTTTCAAGGCTTACTAGTAAAGGAAAGTCAAAAGGGTCAAAATACAGAAGAGAAAAACGACAGGCTATAAATGAAAAACAGCAGGAAGAAGCAGCCAAGCAGGAGGAGGAAAAGAATGTATTGAAGGTAACGGAGTTTGTTTCCGTAAATGAATTGGCTAGTATGATGGAGGTTCCTGTCAACGATGTAATTCAAACCTGTATGAATCTCGGGTTGCTCGTTTCAATGAACCAGCGCCTGGATGCAGAAACAATGGCATTGGTTGCTGATGAGTACAATTATAAAGTGGAATTTGTAAGTGTCGAAGTACAAGAGGCAATTAAAGATGAAGAAGACAGAGAAGAGGATTTAGAACCTCGTGATCCAATTGTTACTGTCATGGGGCACGTTGACCATGGCAAAACTTCTTTACTTGACCACATTCGTAAAGCAAACGTAATTGCCGGCGAGGCCGGAGGTATTACCCAGCATATCGGCGCTTATCGCGTTGAAGTCACTGATGAAAAAAGAATAACATTTTTAGACACTCCCGGTCACGAAGCTTTTACGGCAATGCGTGCGAGGGGTGCACAAATTACTGATGTGGCAATTATTGTTGTTGCCGCAGATGATAATGTTATGCCCCAAACTATTGAGGCAATCAATCATGCATCTGCAGCCGGAGTGCCTATAGTCTTCGCTATCAACAAGGTAGATAAGCCCGGCGCCAGTCCGGAACGAATTAAGGAAGAGCTGGCGAATATGAATTACCTTGTAGAAGAATGGGGCGGAAAATATCAATCACAGGATATTTCTGCCAAGAAGGGTGAAAACATTGAGGCTTTGCTGGAGAAAGTTCTGCTTGAGTCTGAGCTGCTTGACCTTAAAGCGAACCCGAATAAAAATGCCATTGGCACCGTACTTGAATCATGGCTTGACAAGGGACGAGGGTATGTTTCAAATATTCTTGTACAAGCCGGAAAGATGATAATTTCAGATGTTATATTAGCAGGAAGCCACATGGGAAGGGCTAAGGCAATGTTCAATGAAAGAGGTAAAGAAATTAAAGAAGTTGGTCCTTCACAACCTGTACAGCTTCTTGGTTTAAGCGGAGCACCTCAGGCAGGGGATAAATTTAATGTGATGGACACTGAAAAAGAGGCGAAAGAGATTGCAAACAAGAGATCGCAGCTTGAACGTGAGCAGACAATGAGGACACAGAAACACATTACCCTTGATGAAATTGGACGCCGTATTGCAATTGGCAACTTTAAAGAGGTAAATCTCGTTGTTAAAGGTGATGTTGACGGTTCTGTCGAAGCACTTTCAGATGCATTTGCAAAACTAAGTACTGAAGAAATTCAAATTAACATTATACACAAAGGCGTAGGACAAATTACGGAATCTGACATCTTATTAGCTGCTGCATCAAATGCTGTAGTTATTGGTTTCCAGGTTCGGCCTTCAGCTTCTGCACGAAAGCTTGCTGCTAAAGAACAAATTGATATTCGTTTATACTCCATTATTTATGACGCCATCAATAATATGAAAGATGCTCTTGAGGGTATGCTTGAGCCGGAGATTAAAGAGGAGATAACCGGAAATGCAGAAGTGAAAGATATCTTTAAAATTAAAAAGGTTGGAACTATTGCCGGATGTATTGTCAAAGATGGCAAGCTGGAACGAGACAGTAAAGTCCGGGTAATTCGTGATGGTATTGTAATTCACTCAGGTGAACTCGAAAGCTTGAAACGCTTTAAGCAAGATGCCAAAGTGGTTACCTCAGGATATGAATGTGGTCTGAATGTTAAGAACTACAACGATATTGAAGTTGGCGATGTGATTGAAGGTTATAAAGAAGTAGAAGTCAAGAAGAGTTTAGAGGATTCGAAGAAGAAAAAATAATTGCTTTCCTTTATAAGAACTCAGAATACAGAATACAGAATACAGAATTCCTACCTGCCGCCTGCCTCCCGGTAGGCAGGGCAGGCAGGCATAATGCGGTAATATCTAACTGTCAATTAAATGCAAAGATCATTGTATCTGATATCTTAATATGTTAATTAAAAGAATGAGCGTTTTATAAAATTCTATTTAAAATTTGACCCCGCTTTTTAATCATTTTTGCATTTTTCGGGGTTTCGCCTTGCTTAACTTTGCCATTAACCTCCTGTTTTTCGTAACATTGCTTACTTGTGAATGTGACTGTTGATTATCAGAATATGACTGCAGAAAGTTACATGCTATTCATTGTTACTTTGCTCTTCCAGTTTTTCTAAAACATCCTTTAATTCTTTCATTGATTGTGCTGCCTCATCAAATTTTTGTTCGCCCGTGAATCGCAGATAATTCTGTAATGCCTGACTCGCATTCTTTATCAGCATGCTTTGATCTTTGGAGATTCCTTCGGCTTCTTTAGAGGGGACCTTTTTTACGGGTTCGCCGTAAATTCCTTTTAATGCTTCATCAAAACTTTCTGCATAGCTCAAATTGTCATTGTGCATAACTGCTACCAGCCTTAACTCAGGATAAGCAGCTGTTTCTGACTGAAGATAAATAGGTTCAACATAGATCATAGTTTCTCCAACCGGAATAGCCAATACATTACCCCTAATTACGCTCGAACCTCTCTGATCCCAAAGAGATAATTGTCCTGAAAGGTAGGATTCCTGATCGATTTTTGTCTCTACTTGTTGAGGGCCAAGTATTCGTTTGTCTTTAGGAAATTTATACGCTACAAACTTTCCATAATTTTCTCCATCGCTCATGCCTGCGATCCAGCCGATCATCACCTGTCGGTTTTTCGGGGTGAAGGGTTGCATTAATACAAATTCCACTTCATCTTCTCCCGGACGTTCCCACATGATATAATATGGATCTACTGGTTTGATGTTGTCGTAATATTTTTCTGTTGCGCGAATCCAAATATCCTCCTGGTTGTAAAATACTCTTGGATCTTTCATGTGGTATTTTGCATAAACCTGGCCCTGAACCGATAATTTATCTATAGGATATCTGACATGTTTCCTCAGGTCCTCAGGCATTTCCTCCTTTTCATTAAACATTTTCGGGAAAACATTTTTCCATACGTTAATTACAGGGTCGTCCTCGTCGTAAACATAAAGCTCGGGTTTGCCGTTAAATGCATCGATAACGACCTTTACCGGGTTGCGCAGATAATTTATCCCGTTTAACTTAGGAGCTACGTTTGAAATAAGCTCTCTTTCTGTTTCTCCCCGGCTATATTCAATGACTTCCCTGGAAGTAAAAGGTTCGCTGTAAGGAAATGATGAAGAAGTTGTGTAACCATCAAGAATCCAGTATAACTTTCCATCTGAAAGCACAATGTATGGATCCTCGTCAAACTCCAGAAATGGAGCTATTTTCTGAACCCTTTGCTTAATATTTCTGTGAAACATTAAGCGGCTGCTGTCTTTTGGATAATTTGAAAAGAAAAAACGGGTTCCGTCAAATTTCCACCCGTACAGAAATTTTCGCCATAAGTTTGAAATCTGTACACCACCGGTGCCATCATATCGGGTATATATGTTTTCATCTCCGCTTGGGTAATCAAATTCTTCTTCTTTGGAGTTTGTAATTACATGAGAGTTCGTAAGTTCCCCATAATATATGCCTGGGGTTTCAACTTCCAGTTCGTCATATTTGCTTTTTGGGGGAATGTCTTTAATCATCAGGTTTGGAAGCCCATTAGAAGTAAATTCATGGACGTTATTAAGAGTTATTCCATAACCATGAGTATATTTAAATCTTTTATTTACAAAGGTTTTACTTTGCTCCGGAAGGTTTTTAGTATCCATTTCTCTTGCTGATACCATAACTTGCTGGTAGGTGCTGTCAATAGTATAGCGGTCAATATCAACATCATTGAATTCATAATACAAGCGAATTTCCTGGAATTGTTTGTAAACTTCATCCAATGCCTGCCAATCCCATAGCCGGATATTCGAAAAAATGCCAGGATTGGATTCTACTGTTTGTTTGTTAAATGTTTCACTCACAGGATATTCTTTTTCTTCAATATCCTCCAAATCAAATGCATAACGCGTTAACTCAATATTGTTTTTAATGAAAGGAGATTCCATCGTAATTTCATTGGGCTCTACTTTTAGCCATTGGAATGTTGCAGGGATAATACTAAGAATTAAGAGCCATATAACCAGGATAATTCCAAACAGAGATCCTAAGGCTGCTGGCAATAGGCTCATTACTTGCATCTTAAATCTTTGCAGATATTTAAGCAGTCTTTGCCTGGTAGCCGGCATTATAAATACTACAGCGATCAGGAAAGTGAGAATTGCAGCAATGGTATAACCCGGCAAACGAATATGTGCATCCGTCCACCCTGGGCCATTTACAGCGCCCCAGCTTGAAAAAAGCAGGTCATATCTTGCTAAGAATTTATCGAGGGCCAGCGCTATAAAGAATACACTCCCACTGTAAACAAGAGACCGGCCTTCTCTGACCCCATAGGTTAGATCATTTGAAGGAGCATTGGTTCCTGTTTCTTTGGCAAATATACCGAGAAGAACAGCCGCCATAGAAATAATGGAAGTAACAATGAAAAAGTTGACAATTTGATGGTAGAAAGGCAACTTGAACATATACAAGGAGGCGTCCTGGTTAAGAATTGGCTCCTGAATTCCTGCATTCACAGAGTTAAAGAACTTCAGAACCACTTCCCAGTCAGAAAACCCCCATGAAATACCATAAATAAGCGCAATAATCAATGCTAAATATTTATGGAAAATACTTTCTTTAGCAATAGAGCGGGTCATCAAATGCACAAGTAAAACGCCTAATCCGCCGCCAATGATCACCATGGAAGCTTTTGTAATGATCTCTATCCAAAAGCGGTCGCCAAATCCAACATTATCGTACCATAACTTCTCACCCCAGAATGACATAAACAAAAAGAAAAGGGCAGTCAAGGCGATCACAACTCCTCCGGTAATGATTTTTCCTTTTGTTTTCTTTTGGATTCCGAGGTACATAAAACGAATGCCTACAAAAAGCAGAGCAATAATAATTACAGTATACATGGCTTATAATTTAAATTTACCTTAAGATATAAAATAAAATGGTTTCATCACAATAATTTCATAAATAACAACTTCGGGATTTCTTCTTTATCTTTATCAACACTATTCTTTTCCCGGATATTCTAATATTGTAAGAATGGTTTTTCTATTGCACCTAAGTTGAGCGGTTTGAACGAAGTGAAAAAGCGCTTTACTTAGGTATAACCCCGACTTAGAAATTATAGGTTTTTACCGAATAGGTGAGGTAAAAACCATACAATTTCTTTGTCGTGAGTGAGAATCGCTCAATTTGGGTTGCATTTATGTACACACATCCATCAACGTCCAGACTGCTGATTTTCAGCGCATAACCAGTAAAAACAAACAGATTCGAACCCGGAAAGAATTTTATGTCGAAGTCTTGGTTCTGAATAATTGTTTTAGAGAAGAAAGCTCCATTTCTATATGTTCAGAATGATAGACAACAAAGGCTCCAAAAATAGCCGGAATAGCCAGGTTTATTATCCAAAGACTAAGAACTGCCAAAACGCCGCTGCCTGCCTGTACTGTAAAAAGTCCGAAAACAAAGCCGGCGACACTCCCTCTCACTCCAAGTTCAACAAGCGATGACAATGGTAAAAAAGTCAGTATGAAGTAAGTTAAGCCAATACCGATAGCGGATTCAACAATGTCGGCAGATTGGTCAAATAATCGTATCAGTAAAAAAAACTGGATAGAAAATGTTATATACCTCATCATACCAACCACAAGGAGCCAGAAAGTTTTTTCCCGGGATTGAGAAGCAAGGTTATTGAAAAGGTGCGCATAATTTTTCAACCATGGAATTCTGAGTACCCATTTTACTGTCAGGGGGAGATTGAAGATCAGAAAAAGTAACATGAGAAGTAGAATGCCAACTATTATCAGGAATAAATTGAGGTTCTGCAGTTCAAGTGTAGAATACTTAATAATTAAGACCAACCCGGCAATTATGCCAAAAAAAGCTGTCACACTGGTTTGAATGATGCTCCCAAGACCAAATGCCGGAATTCCCTTTAGTTGATTATCCCGCTTCAGTAGAACAATTCGCCCACCCACTTCCCCAAGTCGTTTTGGAGTTAACAAGCCGGCAGTTATGCCAATTAAAACCGAATGTATTGAATGAAAGAGTGTGATATTTTGAATGCCGCTAACCAGCCATTTCCACTTAACAGCCTCTAAAAGCCAATTCAGGCACATAAGAGCAGCAATAAGCAGAATTATCATTCCATTTCCAGGAATCAACAACTCACTGAGTTCACCCGCTGAATTTTGATAAAATTCTTTGATTTTATAAAACACAACGACAAACGAAACAAGCAGAATTACTGTCTTAATAAGCTTACCAACCCATCTTCTGTTCATGGAAAAAATTCATAATGTAAGACAAATATACAAAATGATCGTTTCTTTCTGAAAACAGGAACTAAAAGCCATTTTTCTCTTATCCTGAATTATTCAGGTTATAATAGTAAAATTCTTATTTTTTAGATTTATTTTACGAAATTTACTATCTAAACTAAAGAATTTATGTCTGTCAGACCCAAAAAACATTTAGGCCAGCATTTTTTGTGGGATAAAAATATTGCACAAAAAATAGTAGCAGCCTTCAAACATACACCTTCGGATAAAGTGCTTGAAATAGGGCCGGGAAAAGGAGTTCTTACACAATATCTGCTTCAGTATTTTGGCAGGAATTTTTTTGCAGTAGAAATAGACGCAGAATCTACTCAATATCTTTTGGAGGAATACCCGGAGCTAAAGGATTATCTGATTGAAGAAGATTTTTTAAAAATGGATTTCAAATCTTTCACTGATAAGCCCTTCTCAATTATAGGAAATTTCCCCTATAACATTTCCAGTCAGATATTTTTTAAAATTCTGGATAACAGAGATCAGATTACATTTGTTATAGGAATGGTTCAAAAAGAGGTTGCAGAGAGGATTGCAGCTAAACCCGGGAGCAAAACTTATGGTATCCTAAGTGTTTTTCTGCAAGCCTATTTTGACGTTAAAATTCTTTTTAAAGTAGGACCCGGAGCCTTTCAACCACCACCAAAAGTGAATTCTGCTGTTATTGAATTAAAAAGAAATAGCGTCGAACAACTTGGGTGTGACGAAAAACTCTTTTTTCAAATAGTAAAACAAAGTTTTAACCAAAGAAGAAAGATTATAAAGAATTCATTAAAAAGCTTTTTATTAAATTTGGGAAATGAAGATTATCGCTTTGAAAAGCGCCCAGAACAATTGTCCGTACAGGATTTTGTTGAACTGGCTAATATAATTAAGAGATAAGGGTCACCTAAAAGGGAGTACATTATGAATTTTGAATTAACTAAGGAATTTTTAGATGAATTAAGGGAACGGATAGACAATAAGGATGAAACCAGTGCCTACAAAATGATCGAGGATCTTCATCCTGCTGATATTGCCGAAATTTATGATGAATTGAACATTCAGGAAGCTCGTTTTCTGCATATCATGCTTGACGGAGAAAAAGCAGCAGATGTTCTAATAGAGCTTGAGCAGGATGACCGCCGGCGATTTTTGGAAGTACTTCCGGGTGATGTTATAGCCAAACAATTTATTGATAAGCTTGATTCGGATGATGCTGCGGACGTTTTGGGGGAACTGTCCAAAGAAAAAAGGGAAGAGGTTTTATCTTCTGTAGAGAATATGAAACAAGCCGGTGACATTGCCGACTTGTTAAGTTATGATGAGAATTCAGCCGGTGGATTGATGGCCAAAGAACTCATCACCGTGAATGAGAACTGGAACATAACAACGTGTTTGAAGGAATTACGCAAGCAAGCCGAAGACATAGAAGAAATTTATTATGTTTATGTAGTTGATGACGATAATAAACTTAAAGGAACACTTTCATTAAAAAAACTGTTGCTTTCTCCCAGCACAACGAGCATAAAAGACATACTCAACACAGATGTTATTTCAGTGAAGACAGATACAGATTCTGAGGAAGTGGCAAATATTATGGATAAATATGACCTGGTTGCCCTGCCTGTTGTTGATTCCCTGGATCGACTCGTAGGACGTATCACGATTGATGACGTAGTGGATGTAATTCGTGAAGAAGCCGGCAGAGATTATCAAATGGTTTCAGGTATTTCGGAAAAAGTAGAAGCTTCAGACACTGCTTTTCAATTGACACGAGCAAGAATCCCCTGGCTGTTTATCGGTCTGTTAGGTGGAATTTTCGGAGCTATTGTAATTGGTTTTTACGAAAATGATCTGCATATCTATCCCGAAATGGCCTTCTTTATTCCTTTAATCGCTGCAATGGGTGGGAATGTAGGCGTTCAGTCCTCGTCAATCATCGTACAGTCTTTGGCTTATGATTCATTAGGAGTAGAAAGTATTGGGAGAAAACTACTCAAAGAATTGGGAGTGGCATCTATCAATGGTATTATTTTGTCTTCAGTTATTTTCCTTTATAATTTCTTTTTTACAGAATCTTTTGCCTTAACAATAACAGTCAGCACAGCGCTTTTTGCAGTGATCATTTTTGCATCGATTTTTGGAACGTTTATTCCTCTTTTGATGAATAAATTTAAAATTGACCCGGCTCTGGCTACCGGGCCTTTTATCACAACTGTCAATGACATAATGGGACTATTTATTTATTTAATGATTGGCAGAATGTTTTACGGGATATTGTAAGGCGGCAGCTTTTGAATAGAGAATGCAGAATACAGACACCTACCTGCCGCCTGGCTGCAGGCAGAATACGATAAAACTAACTATCAACGAAATACAAAAAAATTGTATCTGATGTTTTAATGTGTTAATTGAAAGAATGAGCGTTTTATAAAATTCTATTTACAATTTGACCCTGCTTTTTTATCATTTTTGCATTTTTCGGGGTTTCACTTTACTTAATTTTGTTTTTAACTTCTTGTATTCCAAAACATTACTTGCTCATGAAAGTGCCTATTTAGGAAAAGGCGCGTTATTCAACGCCGGCCACTTTCTCCACTTAGTTTACTCAATCAACTCAGTCAACTCAATTTACTTTAATTCTCTCATTGCAAGAAATGAAAAGAATTCTATATCCTATTAGGTTCCGAATTCTGAATTCTGAATTCTGCATTCTGTCTTCTAATTTACCTGTTTGACGTTTTTTTCCGAAATTTTCTAAAGAAATCTTACAACTGACCTATTCGTTATTTTCATTTCCCAGATACTTGTAGATTGCCGAAAAATCTTTGTCTGCGTAACCGGAGTTTTTAGCCTGCGCATAAATCTCTTTAATGAGATTGACTGCCGGCAAAGCAATACCTTGTTCATAAGCTGTCTCGGAAGCTAATTGAAGGTCCTTTTGCAACCATTTTAGAGGAAATTCAGCTTCATAATTTTTTTGATCCATCTTTTCCCGTTTTGTAGTTATAAAAGGTGCTACAACCGGTGAGCCCAATAAAGTATTAAAAAGTGTGTCCTTATCAATTCCCAGAGATTCACCTAAAGCCATTCCTTCTGAAAATGCATTCATTGCCTGTCCCAATAGTAAGTTAAATACCATTTTTAAGGACGTACCCTTTCCATTCTCTCCCACATGGATGTACTTTTTTCCCATTATCTCAAAAAAATGAGCACAGTTGCTTACTAACTCTGCATCACCCCCGACAAGAAAGATTAACTCTCCATTCTCGGCCGGTTCTTTTGATCCTGCTACTGGTGCGTCTAAAAACTGTATGCCGGCTTTTTCGCTTGATGAGGCCATTTTCTTTGTGAAGGAAGGATTCACGGTACTTGAATCAATCCATGTAGCCCCTGAATTAAGATATTTTAGAAACCCTTCCTCACCGATGGCTACCTGTTCTACAACCGAAGGAGATGACAGCATAGTGAAAAGGATGTCTGCACCTTCCGCCACTTTAGCAGGAGATCCTTTCCATGATACGTTTTTCCTCTTCAATAAATTGCTGGCTTTCCCTTTTGTTCTATTGTATATTAGCAACTCATAACCAGCTTCCGCAAGGTTTTCTGCCATGCGGCTGCCCATGATTCCTAATCCGATAAATCCGACTTTCATAAACACCTCCTATTAATTTATTAATTACTTGTGCATTACACCTGCTTTTTTTACTTTTGCAATGGTTCATCAATTAAGGGAGAAGTGGCAGAGTGGCCGAATGCGGCGGTCTCGAAAACCGTTGTCCGGCTATCGCCGGACCGGGGGTTCGAATCCCCCCTTCTCCGCTTTTTAGATGAAATACTTAGCCGGTGTGTTCCCGTATTTCCCCAAAATTAGCCATTGCCACAGCAGCCGTATCAACAAATTTATGTGAAAGCACCCATTGAACAGCACCCGAGTAAGTAGTTTGTTCCTCATTTCTGAAAGCATAAGCCCCTCCTGAACAAGTTTTCATTGCCACAATCCCGGTTCCATTCTTGTGTGCCTTTTTCATTTCAGCGATCAGGGCTTCCTGGTCCCAGGAAGTGCTCCAATCGCTTTGAGAATGTTTAAAAGCTCCGTAAGGATTAAAAGGAACCATAACCACATCAAAGAAATGATCCTTATTTGCTTCTTTGAGCATATTAACATGGTTTGAGTGGGAAGAAAAACCGCAAGCTCTTATTGCTCCACGATTCTTCATTTTGGTAAAGACTTCCCGAATGGTCTCATTCTGTAGCACTTTTTCATTCCTGATTCCATGAAGCAACATAACATCAATATAATCCGTCTGTAAAGCCTCCAGGCTTTCTTCCAGGGAAGTTTCCATTTGATCCTTTATTTCTTCCGAAGTTGCAGTACCATCATCTAAATCCACCTTCATCTTAGATTGAATAACAAACTTTTCCCGTTTTCCTTTGAGAACTTTTCCGATCATTGTTTCATTCTGCCCATTAGCATAAGCTCGTCCTGTATCAAGGAACGTAATACCTTTTTCAATTGCACTTCTGAGAACAGCGGGTTCTTGAATACGTGGAGTACCAAAACCTATAGAAGACACTTTAATACCAGTATTTCCAAGCATCCTTTCTTCAGGGAAGAATTTTTTTGTGGGAGTCAGACTGAAAACTCTAGGCATAAAGCCAATACCCAAAATGCCAACCAGTGATCTTGTAATAAATTTTTTCCTGCTGATCTTCATTTGGATATAGTTTTTTAAAATTTTAAATTTCGCAAGGCATAGAAGTAACAAATAAGTTTGATTTATATGTAACTTCTTTGACGTTTAAAGTATAACCACCTTCAATCTTGTTCTGAGTTGTCTGATTTTAATTTGTCCATTTTTTCAAGTGGTTCGGAAGAAATTTCTTTATATTCTTTACGTTTTTTGGCTATATCAATAGCAAGAAACAATGCATTGCGGAAGCTTTCGGGCGAAGCCGTTCCCTTTCCGGCTATTTCATAGGCTGTGCCATGTCCCGGTGAAGTCCGCACAACATTCAATCCGGCAGTATAATTGACACCTTCATTAAACGCCAGGGCTTTGAATGGGGCAAGGCCCTGATCATGATACATTGCAAGGATTGCATCAAATTCCTGGATACTTGCTGAACCTAAAAAGCCATCTGCCGGATAGGGACCAAAAGCCAGAATATTATTGTCTTTTGCCTGTTGAATAGCGGGAAGAATAACATTGCTCTCCTCATCACCAATAAGACCTTTATCCCCGGCATGAGGATTCAGTCCGAATACGGCTATTTTGGGCTTTCTGATTCGAAAATCCTTAATAAGCGTCTCGTTCAATGTACTCAACTTGCTTAATATCTTATCCTGCGTTAATTGTTCCGGCACATCTTTTAATGGTATGTGACCTGTGACCACTCCCACACGAAGCAGGGAGCTCACCATCAACATTAACACTTCCCCGGACTCAGTTTGAAAATGTTGTGCAAAGTATTCAGTGTGTCCGGGAAAAGTAAAATCTTTGGATTGAATATTATCCTTGTTGATGGGAGCAGTAACGAGAGCATCTATTTTTTCTTTTTTTAGATCTTCTACAGCTTTTTCTAATGCCGAATATGAAGCGATCCCTGCAGCATAAGTCGATTTTCCTAATTCTACTCGTGTTGTATCGTCAATGCAATTGATTACATTTGGGCGCTTTGGGTTTGCTTTGTCAGCATCTGCAACTATGTTCAAGCTAAAATTTTCTATGTCAAGCGCTTTTCGGTGATAAGCCGCAACCTTTGCAGAGCCGTATACAACTGGTGTGCAAAGCTCCATTATGCGGGCATCCATTAAGGTTTTTATAATAATCTCATAACTGATTCCATTAACGTCGCCGTGAGTAATTCCTATTTTTAGTTTATCTTGTTGTTGTGTCATATTTAATTAAGTTTTTCTGAAATTAATTGTTGTATAAAGAAGAAATAAAATTCAGAAACAACCTTATACCAACGCCGGTTGCTCCTTTTCCTCTGTAATAATCCTTTTTATCTAAATAAGCCATTGGAGCTATGTCAACATGAATCCACGGATAAGCTGTAAAATGTTCCAGAAATTTTCCGGCGGTAATAGCGCCGGCCTCTCTCCCACCCGCATTTTTAATGTCAGCGATGTCAGATTTTATCATCTCGTTATATTCTTCCCAAAATGGTAATTTCACCACCCGCTCATAAGTATTGTAACCACTATCAATTAAAGAATTAAATGTTTTTTCATCAGCATTTCCCATGGCAACAACTCCTTGCGGGCCTATGGCTACTGATGCAGAGCCCGTAAGAGTTGCAAAATCCATGACAAGCTCCGGATCATATTGCTTAGCAAAGCTTAGTGCATCTGCCAGAATAATACGCCCCTCAGCGTCTGTATTAATTACTTCTACTGTTTTGCCGTTGTGCATCTTGATCACATCTCCAGGAGTGTAGGCATTTCCATCAGGACGGTTATCAGTAGCAGGAACCAACCCAATTATGTGAAAAGGCAAATTTCCCGAAGCGACAGCATACATGACACCTGCAACAGTTGCAGCACCTGCCATATCTGATTTCATCCCCAACATTGAAGAAGAAGGCTTCAGACTTAATCCGCCTGTATCATAAACAATTCCTTTCCCTACAAGAACTATTGGTTTTGAGTTTTTTGCATCTGAGGGTTTCCACTCCATTACAGTAAACGTGGGTGGATCAATACTTCCTTTATTCACAGCAAGAAGCCCACTTAGCTTTAAGCTTTCAATCTTCTTCTTACTAAACACATCTACAGTAAAACCCGATTCATCTCCCATTTGTTGAAATTCCTTTCCCAGTTGGGAAGCTGTAAGAAAAGATACGGGCTCATTAACCATGTTTCGCGCTTTAAAAACAGCAGAGCAGGTAATTTCCAGATTTTTTACTGATCGATCATCAACTCCGCGGCTAAGAACTTGTATTTCTTTAATAAAATTTTCTTCGCTTTTTTCTTTTTGTGTCCGATATTTTAAGAATGCATACTGGCTTAAGCCAAAACCTTCCAAAAAGGCATACGTCATTTCCGGTTCATCAGAAACATCTACAACTACAATTTCTTGTTCGTCATGCTCTTTTAAAAGCGAAAGTAACTTAGATGCTTCTCTGCGCATAGCCTCAATACCAGCACTCCTTTCTTTATCCCTGGGAAGAATCCGAATATAGGAACGCTTAAAATACGAGTTGATATCAATACTGGTTTTTTCATTCTGAACCTGGTTTTTTACGTATTCCAATTCAGTAGTTGTGAAGGAATATTCGCTGAAATCGGCTTCCTTAGCTGCAAGATACACAACTGATACATCTACGGGTTGTTCCTGTATTTTCTTATAATTGGGAATCATCGGCTAAAAATTTCCTGCGGATTAAACTCTGTTTTTCCTGAGTTATAACACTAAAATTGGAATAGAGTTTAAAATTCTATTCCTTTATGTCTAATGTATATATAATAGACTCTAATTGTCTTAGATAATCCCGCTTAGAAACTTCCGGGCCATAAATAAATCCATCAACAGTGATTACTTCCTCTTTATCTTTATTCAAAACTGAAGCATTGATAAACGGGCCGCCCATAAAATCATTTTTCACTTTCCACAATCCCCTCATAAAAGCAACTTTATTGCCATTAATCGTTTTTTCACCGAGATACGGGATAATTTCTTCTTCAATAACCATATAAGAATCGACAGAAGGGCCCGGCACATATTTCTTTGTAAATTCGTTTCGGGTATCCATAATGTTGTTTATCTCAAATGCTTGATCACTCTCGTATTTGTGTTTGTATATCAATATTCCCTGGGTGTAATCCCTTGCTTCATTCTCTATCCATACAAAATCAGTTGTATCTAAAGCCAGTGAATATCCTTTGGGAATAACAAGTTCAACTCCGAATTTTTCTTTAACACGCTTCATTACTCCCTTGTTGCGCATGTTTTTGTATGTGTTTATATATCTATTCCGTTCCGCTTCTATATATTTTTCAGCAATTGTCTCGCCTTGTTGTAGAAATAATTTTCGTAGAGATTTAAAATTTGAAGCCTGGGCATTAATTATCATCTGTGGTTCTGCATTCACATTTTTTCGCACAGCAAATCGGGGTTTTGAATATTTCTCATCAATATCTATGAGCAAAATGTTTCTGTATCTCTGAAATACATCTTTATAGCCGTGTGGTGGGATATTAACCAGGTTAAATATCGGTTCAGCCTGAGGCAAAGCTCTTTGTGCCCGCTGCAACTCTTTTTTGATCGCCAAACCTGGTTTTTTATTAAACTGAGCAGTATCCATAACCACAAGTATCTCTCCCGGTTTTCCTGAAACTCCTGGCTGGGAGCCACTTCCTTGTTGATCAGGCTTACAGGCAAAAGAAATGATTATTATGCCTGCAATTAACAGTATGTTGAGAAAAAGTTGTCTTTTCATAGCTTTAATATTTAAGTAATAAGTTTAACATAAAAATAAAAAAAATATTGTTAATATGTGATTCATTATCCGGTAATAACGGTAAAATACCGCAATTATAAGGATTAATGATTTAGATAGATCTTTAGTTTTTTTCCTGGTTCTATGTCTGCTTCATCTTGTATTTCATTTGCTTCAAGTAATTCGCTAATGGAATCGCAATTGAATTTATCTGCAATGCTCCAGATGGTATCACCTTTTTTGATGGTATAGTATACTACCCGCCTGTTGGTATCGCCGGGATTTTCCTTTTTTACTTCAGTTTGTTCCTCTTCGATTTTTTTCAGGAATACGGGGTCAACCCAAATATCCAATTTTTGCCCTACCTGTAAGTCATTATTTTCCAAATCATTCCACTCTCGTAAATCTTCAATGCTACAATTGTACTTCATGGCAATTTTATGAAAATATTCTCCTTTTTCCACTCTGTGAACCAGTTTTGTTTTTTGTTTCTCAGGTTCATCATCACTGGTGAATTCTCCCTTTGCCCCATTAAATATTTCTTCCTCATTTTCCAAAAACTGAACAACTTTATCTTCAGGTAAAATGAGATGTGAAGGCTGATTAAGTTTAGGAATAACATTCCGCCGGTACATGGGGTTTAGGTCTTTTAAAACAGAAACCTCCATGTTTAATATTTCAGCAATTTTTTGGAAAGATGTTTCTGCGGAAATATTTACTGTATCTGTTTCGTGATGAGTATGTTTTAATTCTTTAGGTTCTATATTGTGTTCTTTCATGTAATTCATCGCATAATTTACTGCAATAAAAGCAGGAACATAGCTTTTAGTCTGCCCCGGAAGATGCGGATAGAGTTTCCAGAAAGACCTCTCTCCGTCGGAGCGGGCAATTGCTTTTCTTACTACGCCCGGCCCTCCGTTATATGAAGCTAATGCCAATTGCCAGTTTTCGTATGTATCGTATAAGTATTTTAAATATTTGCAAGCTGCTATGGTTGATTTATAAGGGTCTCGCCTTTCATCAATATAAGAATTTACTTCCAGATCAAACATCCGGCTTGTATTTAGCTTAAACTGCCAAAGACCGACTGCACCGGAGCTGGAAACAGCAAAAGGGTCTAATGCCGACTCTATAATCGCAAGGTATTTCAATTCATGAGGCAAGCCATATTCATCTAGTTTTTCTTCAATCATTGGGAAATAACGCTTTGCCTTTCCTACAATTTTGGCAAAATGCTCTCTTTTTTCAACTGTATATACATCAATATATCTCCTGACGTGTTTGTTGTACTCTAATTCTATGGGAGTTAAGTTGTTAAGCTCTGTGATTCTGTATTCATATACTAAATCAGGAAAAATGGGTATAGAATCAGAATCTGCCGCAGTTGCGGATGAAAAAAAACATAATGTGGATGCAAAGAAAAAAACTGACAGTAACCGCTGTGGGATTCTGCTTTTCATTTGGATAATTTTAAAATTGTTGAAAAATCATAAAAGACAAATTTAATAAGAAAATACATCTAAAAAAGGATAAATGCATCGGAGTGATAAAGAAAAAGCGATTTTTCAGGTAAATTGTGAAAAAAAGCCTGAATTTTGCTTTGATTGTTTTTTATGAGTATAAAGTGAAAAACAGAAATATTATAGGAATGAGAATCCCCGCCGTTGTCAGCCAGGCACCTCTTCCTTTAATGCCCTTTTTGCCGCGTAAGATAAAAAGCCCCGAAATTGCAATTAAGATTAAACCACCCGAAAAGATATCCGAAAACCATGTCCACCATCTGTTAGGATTGTAATGCAGATAGTTTACTTCATAAAAAACGGGACGCCTTTTTGATAGTTCAACCTTTCCCTCCCCGGTTTCCAGATCGAGCGTAATATTTCCATCTTCTAAAAAAATTTTTAAAAGTTTTTGTTCCGGGAAATAATAATTTTTGAAATTCTCCTCAGCGTCAAAACGTGCTGTGATTTTTTTGGCGTAACCTTTATCTACTTCCTCCTTTGATTCAGGCACATCCTGAACAGTAAATTTTTCGCTGGTAATGCTATATTCAGAATTCCAGTTATCAATTACCTTGTGATTTAAAGCAATACCCGAAAGGCAATAAATAATAGTCATTCCAAAAAAGAAATAACCCAAATCCCTGTGGATTATGCGATTAATTTTTCTCCACTTCATAAGAACGAAGTTTTAAATTCTTACCAGAAGGCACATAAAGTATAGATGAAAATCCTTATGCGCCTTCAATAATCAATTAAAAATCAGGTTAAATTTTCTTATTCATCCTTTATTTCAACCTCATCTGCTATCAGCCAATATTCAGAAATATAACCTTTTTCACTATCCTCTATTTTTTCTTCAAGTTCACTTATATATTCTTCTGAGACTCCCTGATGATCCTTATGTTCTTCCTTTTCTTCATCTTCATGTTCATGTTCATGATGCTCTTCCGAATCACCTTTTTTCAACTCATCAATATAGTCCTGATCAATACGATCTTCAGTAAATTTGCCTGTTACCTGTACTGTATTTCCTTCAATTTCCTGTTCGAATGGCGGCATGCCTTCACCGGCTTTTACCCGGAGTTTCTGATCGGAATCAGTTTCTGAAACATGCAGTTTTTTACCTCCGTGCTTACAAACATGAATAACCATCCCGTCTATTGTAATTTTTTTGTCTACATAATTTTCGGGCTGGTCAATAACTTCTGATACCTGCAAAATTTCAGTTTTTTCTTTACTTTCTTTCCCTTCTGATGCTTCTTTTTCATTTTGTTTTTTGTTTGTACAGCTAAATGCCACTAAAGTCATAATGGCTAGTGCAATGATTCTTAAATTCATACGCTCAAATTTTATGGTTAAAAATAGTTTGACCCTGCAAATATGCAATTAATTTTAATATATTTAAAAAGAAGAATTAAAAAGCCCGTGAAATAGCCCTCAAGATTAGCTGCGCTTTTAATAGAAATATATTCCTGCCAGAACTGTTTTTATTCGAATGAATCAAAAATTTTGGGGTTGGCGATTTTTTTATTATTCACATCTTCAATTCGTATTAGAATTGGATTTATTTTGATAAATTTGTTGCACAAAATAATTGTATGGAAATGAGTAACCTGAAAAAAATACAATCCGCTTTAATATCAGTCTACAATAAAAATAACCTTGAACCGGTTATTAAGAAACTTGAGCAATTAGGAGTAACAATATATTCTACAGGAGGTACCCGGAAATTCATTGAAAATTTAGGAGTCAAAGCTATACCAATCGAAGAAATAACGGACTACCCTTCTATATTATCCGGCCGGGTAAAAACTTTACACCCTAAGATTTTTGGTGGAATTCTTTTTCGAAGAGATAATGAAGAAGACAGGAAAGAACAGGAAACTTATGAAATACCCGAGATTGATCTGGTGGTAGTAGATTTATATCCTTTTGAAGAAACATTAAAAAACACGCAGGAAGAAGATGAAATCATCGAGAAAATCGACATTGGTGGTATTTCATTAATTCGCGCAGCAGCAAAGAATTACAAAAACACTCTTGTCATACCATCAAAAGACCAGTATGATACATTAATGGACATTCTTAATAACAACGGGGAAACCACTATCTTGAAACGTAAAGAAATGGCTTTAGAAGCCTTTGACGTTTCTTCCCACTATGATACTGTAATTTTCAACTATTTTAACAGGGATTTCAGTAAACCTTTCTTTAAGCAAAGCGAGCATAAAAAAACAGAATTGCGATATGGAGAAAATCCACATCAGATGGGGATTTACTATGGAGATTTTGATGAATTGTTTGATCAGTTGCACGGAAAACAAATTTCATATAACAATTTGATCGATATTGACGCAGCAGTTCATCTTATTGCTGATTTTGACCCAAAAACTTTTGCGATTCTAAAGCATAACAATGCATGTGGAATTGCAACACGCCAAGACCTACTGGAAGCATGGAAAGATGCACTTGCCGGAGATCCGGTTTCAGCTTTTGGAGGGATACTCATTACAAATAGCAAAGTAGACAGCGAAACAGCAGAAGAAATTAATAAGTTATTTTTTGAAGTTATAATAGCTCCTGCTTATGATGATGAAGCTTTAGGGGTGTTAAAGCAGAAGAAAAATCGCATTATTCTGGTTCAGAAGAGTGCTTGTTTTCCAAAACAACAGTATCGGTCTCTGCTAAATGGCGTAATTGTCCAGGATAAAGATATACGAACCGAATATAAAAGTGATTTGGATACTGTTACGGAAAAAACTCCATCAGAAAAAGAGATTGAAGATTTATTATTTGCAAATAAAATTGTGAAGCACACGAAGTCTAATGCTATTGTTTTGGCCAAAGATAAACAATTATGTGCCAGCGGCGTTGGACAAACATCAAGAGTAGATGCACTGAAACAGGCAATTGAAAAAGCGAAAAATTTTGGTTTTGACCTTAATGGTGCGGTTATGGCTTCCGATGCCTTTTTTCCATTTAAAGACTCAGTGGAAATTGCTCAAAAAGCAGGTATTGTTTCAGTCATTCAGCCAGGAGGCTCCAAACGTGATCAGGAATCCATCGATTATTGTAACAAAACCGGATTATCAATGGTCTTCACTGGTGTAAGACATTTTAAACATTAACAGGAAATTAGAAATTTAAAATACACATAAAAAAATGGGAATCTTTTCATTATTTACGCAGGAATATGCTATCGATCTTGGCACAGCCAATACTATCATAATATATAATGACAAAGTAGTAGTTGATGAACCTTCAATTGTTGCTATCGAACAAAATACAGGTAAACTTGTCGCAATCGGCGAGAAAGCTCGTCAGATGCATGGCAAAACACACATGAATATAAAAACTGTCCGCCCGCTTAAAGACGGAGTGATTGCTGATTTCAATGCTGCTGAGCAGATGATACGGGGAATGATAAAGATGGTAAATCGAAAGACCCAGTTTTTTGCACCCACTTTGAGAATGGTTGTGTGTATCCCCTCAGGAAGCACCGAAGTTGAAATACGAGCTGTCCGTGATAGTTCTGAACATGCAGGAGGAAGAGATGTTTACCTGATTTATGAACCTATGGCAGCAGCAATAGGAATGGGCATTGATGTAGAAGAGCCTTCAGGAAGTATGGTTGTGGATATAGGGGGAGGAACTACAGAGGTTGCTGTTATTGCTCTCGGTGGTATTGTTTGCAATAAATCCATACGTATTGCAGGAGACAGCTTCACTGCTGATATACAATCCTATATGCGGCATCAACATAATATAAAAATTGGAGAGAGAACAGCAGAAGGGATCAAGATAAATGTCGGTTCAGCTTTATCTGATCTGGAAAATCCTCCAGAGGATTTTCTTGTGCGAGGCCCCAATCTTATGACAGCGATGCCTGTTGAAATTCCAATTTCTTATCAGGAAATAGCACATTGCCTTGATAAATCCATTAATAAGGTTGAAACGGCTGTTTTAAGTGTTTTAGAGCAAACGCCGCCTGAACTTTACAGTGATATCGTAAACGAGGGCATATACCTGACAGGTGGAGGTGCATTAATGAGGGGTTTAGACAAACGCTTGTCAGATAAAATCGGAATTAAATTTCATGTTGCTGATGATCCACTCCATGCTGTTGCAAGAGGCACAGGAATTGCCTTAAAAAATGTAGAAAACTTTTCATTCTTAATGAGGTAATAAGTCTTATAAATATTTATGCAAAATTTAATACGTTTTTTGATAAAGAACCATTTTTTCATCTTTTTTATCTTTATTGAAGCGTTTGCAATTTTTTTACTCATCAACAATAACAATTATCAACAAACAAAATTTGTGGATTTCACAAGATCGGTTTCCGGCTCTTTTTATCAGGAAGTTGAAAAATTAAATGAGTACTTAACACTGAAAGAGAAAAATATAAGGCTTAAAGAAGAGAATGCGAAACTCCGAAATTATATCCAAAAAAATTTAGAGGTTGATATTGATTCTTTTAAAACAAAAATTGATAGCAATTACAATCAGCAATACGAGAGCATTTCAGCTAAAATTATAAATAATTCCGTTAATAAGCAACACAACTACATTACCTTGAATCGCGGAGAGTTGGATGAAGTAAAGCCGGGAATGGGAGTCATAACCAGTGATGGCATTATAGGAGTAATCCGGGGAGTATCTGATCATTTTTCGACAGCTATCTCCCTGTTAAACAAAGAGATAAAAATCAGCTCCAAAATGAAAGAAAGTGAGTTTTTCGGACCTTTGGGCTGGAATGGCCAGGATTACAAATTTGCTTATTTGAGGGAGATTCCGCTTCACGCAGATGTAGCCAAGAATGATACTATTGTCACGAGTGGTTATTCAAGTATTTTCCCTGAGGGCATTCCTATTGGATATGTTGAAGCCTTTGAAGAAAAGGGAGGGCGGTTTTATGAGATCAAAGTGCGATTGTCTGTGGATTTTAAACAAATTTCTGAAGTGTATATAATTCGTAATTTGAGAAAACAGGAACAAAAAGAACTGGAAAATCAAGTGAAATACGATGATTAATCTTTTACCCCGATATATTCTTAGCTTTTTAATTCTGGTCTTACTCCAGGTATTAATTCTCAATAATATCCAATTGAGCGGTTATATTAATCCTTATATTTATATTCTGTTTATTTTAACACTCCCTTTTAACACACCCAAATGGGCACTTTTGGTGTTAGGTTTTTTATTAGGGCTCAGCATTGATCTGTTTACACACACAGTAGGAATGCATGCTTCTGCTACTGTTTTTCTTGCCTTTTTAAGACCTGGTTTGTTAAATAGTATGGAACCAAGAGGAGGCTATGAGCCTGATAGTAATCCTTCTATTCAGGATTTTGGCTTAGGATGGTTCTTTAAATATGCTGCGCTGTCAGTTCTAGCTCACCATCTGTTTTTGTTTTATATAGAAGTATTTAAACTGGAAGGTTTTTTCCAAACTTTATCTCGTGCATTACTAAGTGGTTTGTTTTCATTGATATTAATCTTATTTATCAAATTATTCATAAAAAAATAAGGGGATTTATCGTTGGATATTTATGCAATTAGAAGAAATATAATTGGAGGAATTATTGTTCTTGTTGCTTTCGTTTTTTTAGCAAAGCTGTTTTCGATACAGGTGGTGGATAAATCTTATCAGCTTTCTGCCGATAATAATGTTTTACGTCGCATTACACAATATCCTGCACGTGGATTGGTTTATGACAGAGATAGTAATTTAGTCGTTTATAATCAGGCTGCTTACGATATTATGGTTACTCCTACCCAGGTTCAGAAATTTGATACCACTGAATTTTGTAATATTTTAGATATCTCAGAGGCCTATCTTAAGAACAGACTTGATTCCGCAAAGAATTATTCATATTATAAGCCATCACCTTTTTTAAAGTTAGTATCCTCAGAGACTTATGCTACCTTACAAGAAAAATTCTATAAATTTCCGGGATTTTTTGTCCAGCCGCGTACTGTAAGAAAATACGAGGATTCTGTAGCAGCGCATGCATTAGGTTATGTTGGTGAGGTAGATGACAATTTGGCGGATAAAAGTGACTACTACAGATCAGGAGATTATGTGGGTATAAGTGGAATTGAAAGGTCGTATGAAGAATATTTGCGGGGACAAAAAGGTGTGAAAATGTACTTAGTGGACGTACATAACAGGATAAAAGGGGCATATAGAGACGGAAAATTTGATCAAAAAGCAAAAAAAGGCAGCAATATCACATCCACAATAAGCCTGGATTTGCAACGATATGGTGAAAAGTTAATGCAGAATAAAATAGGAAGTATTGTTGCTATTGAACCCAAAAGCGGAGAACTTTTATCATTGGTTTCATCACCAAATTATGATCCCGGGGAACTGGTTGGCAGAATGCGTAGTAATAACTACCAAAAACTGAACAATGATACTTTAGAACCATTATTCAACAGAGCTCTTATGGCCAGCTATCCGCCCGGATCAACCTTTAAGGTAATGAACGCCATGATCGGATTGCAAGAAGGAGTGGTGAGACCGCAAACTAAATTTGGCTGCAATGGAGGTTTTTACTATGGAAGTTTCCATGTAGGATGTCACGATCACAGATCTCCCACTGACTTGATTGGATCTATCCAGGTATCTTGTAACGCCTACTATTGCAACACTTTTTTAGACATTCTTGATAACCCTGAATATGAATGGTCAGGAGAGGCATTAGATCAGTGGGAAAGATATGTTGAATCTTTTGGTTTTGGAAACAGACTTAACATTGATCTGCCTAATGAACTTCCAGGATTAATACCTAATTCAACTTATTATAATAATATTTATCCGGCCGGAAGATGGAAAGCAATGAATGTGGTTTCATTAGCAATCGGACAAGGCGAAATAGGAACGACACCAATACAATTGGCAAATATGACTGCAGCGATTGCAAACCGGGGACATTTTTACACCCCGCATATTGTTAAGGAAATAGAAGGAGAAGCAACCATTGACGAACGGTTTAAAAAGAAACGGGAAACTTTGATTGATTCTTCCTATATTGAAACGGTGATAGAGGGAATGGACCTGGCAGTTAACGGGCCTGCCGGCAGTGGAAGTACTGCAAGAACTGCTGCTTTAGACAGCATTAGGGTTTGCGGAAAAACAGGAACTGCAGAAAACCCACATGGTAAAGATCATTCAATCTTTATTGCTTTTGCACCAAAAGATGACCCCAAAATTGCAATCGCCGTATTTATTGAAAACGGAGGTTATGGAGCTACATGGGCTGCACCAACGGCAAAGCTTATGATAGAAAAATATCTGAATAAAACTATCTCAGTCAAATGGTGGGAGAAATATGTAACAGAAAAAAATCTAATTAAAAAACGACATGAGAAGGAAGATTAACGTTTGGACAAATATTGACTGGTTTACTGTTATTCTTTATGTTATTCTTGTGTTCATAGGGTGGTTGACAATTTATTCTGCTCTCTATAATGAAGAGCATAAGAGTGTTTTTGATCTTTCTCAACGGTATGGCAAACAATTTTTATGGATATCTGCAGCATTTTTGCTCGCTATCCTTATTATGGTTATAGATAGTAATTTCTTTTCATTTTTTGCTTATGGCTTTTATGTGCTTGTAATCATCTTATTGATAGCCGTGCTTTTTTTCGGAGAAGAAACTCAAGGTTCAAAAGCCTGGTTGAGAATTGGCAATGTGAAGTTCCAGCCTGCTGAATTTGCCAAAGTTGCTACTGCCTTAACCATTGCAAAGTATCTAAGTGGCTTTAACGTGAAATTAAATGTGCTAAAAACTTACTTTAGAGTAGCCATGCTCATCTTACTTCCTATGGCTTTGGTCTTTATTCATGATGCAGGTACGGCACTTGTATTTGTAGCCTTTCTTTTGCCACTATACAGAGAAGGTTTATCATCTGCTGTTTTATTATTAGGTGTATATTTTATTATCCTTTTTATTCTCTCTTTCCTGGTTGAAAAGATTATACTAACCCTGGGAGCTATTTTTATTGTTCATCTAATCTTCTTGTTCATTCAACGAAATATAAAACAAACCCTGGTTTCTCTGCTCATTTTTATCGGAATATCTGGTCTTTTCCTTGGAATTAATCAATTATCCGGCTTCAGCATTGACTATATATATATAATACTGGGAGGTTTTATCGGTTCGAGTATATTTTACCTCATTCTTTCATATTATCATAAAATTTCTAAAGTCCCATTATATATATTGTTTGTTTTTGCTTCTATTACATTTACGTATTCAATAGATTTTGCTTTTGACAGCTTCTTGCAACCTCATCAGCAAAGGCGGATAGTCCAAATAATGGGATTAGAAGACAGTCCGCAAGGTGCCGGTTACAATGTTAATCAATCAGTAATTGCTATCGGGTCGGGAGGTTTTTCCGGGAAAGGCTATTTGAAGGGGACTCAGACCAAATATGATTTTGTACCTGAACAGAGTACAGATTTTATTTTCAGCACAATAGGGGAAGAATTTGGTTTTGTCGGGTCGTCTATTTTGATTATATTATTTGTCACCCTGTTATTACGGCTGATATTTCTTGCAGAAAGACAGCGTTCTTTTTTTAGCCGGATTTATGGATATGGTGTAATTTCCGTTTTTTTATTCCATTTTATAATCAATATCGGCATGACAATAGGTTTGGCACCTGTAATTGGCATTCCTTTACCTTTTATCAGCTATGGTGGCTCATCCCTTTGGGCTTTTACCGTAATGCTTTTTATTTTTATCCGGTTAGATGTGAGTCGGTTAAAAGTGTTAAGATAGGCAGTTTCAGAAGTATCGGCTATATTTCTATTTCTGAGGTAACACAGCTTTTTTCTATTTTTGATTGTTTTCGAGGTCGTAAAAGTTAAATAGATTTTTCATATGCAGGTATTTTATATTATCTCATTGCTAGCCAAGAAATGAATTCTATAGCCTTTAACTGTTACCAAATCGCTACTAACTACTTTTCTTTCAGCTAAAAAAATGTGTTTCTAAGATTATCTTCTACTTCTGAATCTTCCTAATTATCAAAGGAATACAAAAATATTGTGTCTGGTATTTTAATGTGTTAATAAAAAGAATCAGCACTAAATTAACAAATATTATTAAAAAACGAGGTTACGGAATTATTTACATACAAAAGGAACTCACAAAACTTTAGGTTATTCTAATGCGGATTATGGAGAGCAATTTGTTTATCCATTATGTGCTGCATATTCACTGCCTACTGCAAAGTGCTTACTGCTTACTTGCTACCCTGCTTTTTACTCATTTTTGCATTTTTCGGGGTTTCGATTTTCTTAATTTTGTCGTAAATTTCTTGCAATTCAAGATATTGTCTGCTTCTAAAGACACCTATTTTTCACTT
>JBNJFT010000002.1:0-45826 GCA_051747065.1 Bacteroidota bacterium
TAATTAACAAAAATGAACTTAAGGTAAGTATTTATTTTGATAGTCAGGCATACTTATAACTGCACGAGATACTGAATTGCGGCGCATTACTGTTAAAAACAAAGTGGGAGGGATACAGAAAAACGGTAAAAAGAGGAGAAAACAGGGTAGACGAATTCTATAAAAAAATCTTTCAGTATTCGAACTCTTTTCCTTCCTTATATGGGTTGAGATTAAGTTGATTTGTCTAATTAACTGTCTATGAAATATAATAAATCACCACTCCCAGATTTTGTAAAACCGTGGGGGTGGTGATTTATTATATCTGGTTTTTAGATATTAATCAATCTTAATATGTCCCCAATTCTCGCCGGAACGGATTCTATTGAGTTGGGTATGTGTAATACCGAATTCTTTTGCGAGCTTGTACAGCTTATTTTTCCCTCGTTTTAATTTTTTCTTCAGGCGTATAACATCAGTTTCTGAGAGTTTGGAATAATTAATTGTACCCCGTTTATAATTGGGATTAATCTTCTGATGTTCAAACATTGTGTCTTTAGTTACCCATCTGAGATTTTTGTAATAATTATTCTGTTTATCAAAATCTAGATGAATAACATGTTCCTGAAGATCACTCTCTTTTGGGATAAAGTATTCTGCAACAAGTTTATGGACATATTTTGTTGTCCTTTTACCTGTTTTTAATTTGATATTTAATACTTTATAACCCTTTAAGGTGGCTCCCTTAATAATGTTTCCTTCTTCTTTGTTAACTTTGTAGCTTTTTATCCTGCCATAATTTGAAACTTCATATTTCTCATCTTCAGAAATGTTTTCAAAGTCGACAGGAGCCCATTTTTCGTCCCAGTATGAAGCACTCATATTAATAAAAATTTTAATGATTTAAACTAACTTCTAACTTATTTATTAGATATACTTGTAACGGAAAAGTTTAATTGTTTATTTTATTTTTTTCTAAAATAATAAAATTTAGTTACAAAAATAACTATTTATGCAAGGTTTCAATCATTATTTTTAATTTTTCAGGATTTTTTTCTATTGCATTACCAACAACGACAATATCAGCTCCCGCATTACTTACTCTTTTGATATCGGAAGGCTCTTTCAATCCTCCTCCTACAACAAGAGGAATTGTGATATTGTTTTTAACTTCTTTAATGGCCTTTGAATGTAAGGAATTAGAAGCACCACTTCCGGATTCCAGGTAAATCATTTTGTGTCCCAATAACTCCCCGGCAATTGCTGTAGATACTATGATGTCGGTCTGTTCAGCAGGAATGGGTTTTGTGTTGCTGATATATTCTACTGCCGAAGTGTTTCCGCCTTCAATTAAAATATAACCTGTTGAAATGACTTCAATATTACTTTCTTTTAACCGTTTTGCAGCTAAAATATGATTTCCGATGAGCAAATCCGGGTTTCGTCCTGATATCATTGAAAGAAGTAATATTCCATCTGCGTGATCTGAGATCTGCATTAAATTTCCCGGAAATAGAATTAATGGGAGAGTAGTATTGTTTTTGATTAAACTGGCTGTGGGCTCTATGGACTTGCTTAATAAACTCCCCCCAAGTAGTATATAATCCACCCCTACATTATTTGCTTCTTTGATAATTTCAGATAATTTCTCGTTGCTGTAATTCTCCGGATCAATTAGAAGGGCGAATTTTTTGTTGCCGGGTTTCTTCGGGTAGAGTTCCTGGTAGATCATTTTTCAATTTTTATAGCCCCAAACAATGGAGTAATTATTATTAATATGAAAATAATTTAGCCTGATTTTTTCGTAAATCTTCTGGGTTCTTACTTTTCCTGTTAGGCTTCCTTCATCTTCCGGAATAAAAGGTTCTATAATTAGGTTTTTTTTAAAATTTATATCTTTTTTATCGAACATTTTATATAAGGCTTCTTTTGCACACCAATGCAAGTATAGGTGGTAGGTTTTCTTTTCAGGATCAATGTGTTGCAATTCGGCTTCAGTAAGAAATTTTTCAGCAATGTGTGTTATTTTTGGCTGGATTTTTTCTATGTCGATACCTACATTGCTTTGGGGTGAAATTAGCAGAGCAGCATAATGGTAGGAGTGTGAAATGCTTATGTGATAAGAATTGTCAGCAAGGAAGGGTTTTCTGTTGCCATTATAGACTATAGCATTGTTTTTTTTGGTTAAGGTATTAAGAAGTACCCTGACGCTCATCCATTCAAGTTTTCTCCGATGACTTTTGAAATTTTCCAGGATTGTGATATCTTCCTGATGTAAGTCAAGTTTGGAAAACAATTCGTTGTAACTTTCTTGTATTTCCCAAATCCCTAGTCGACAATTACTATTTACCTTTTGGTCGATAATAAGCCCCATATTATTTACTTATTTTTCCAATGCAGAGACTCCATAAGGTGCTTAATATCTTTTTCAACAAATTTGATGATAGGTGCTAAAGAATCCTTATTAGGTTCAGTCCTGAAATACAATGAGCCTCGTATAAAGTGCTTTGTACTATCAGTTACAAAAAACTGCATCGGAGATGCAACATCCCCTTTTATTTTGTATAAAACTCCATAGACATCTCTTTCCGGAGCTACATGCATTTCTTCTTTAATGGCCTCAGCTTTCAATGTATGCTTGTAAGCGAGTTCTCTTGAGTCTTCGGTATATTGTTTTATATTGCCTTCAATATTTTTATAACTTATGTGAATATCCCCTTTAAACTCCGGTATATGTATGTTTACCCAACAAGGTTTTCCTTCCTGGTTCGGATCCTGGATGATTTCGGAATATTCCGGGTACTCGAATGAATAAGGACAGTTTATTTGTAACTCCTTATATTGTTTTTCAGGGAGATCTATTCTAAAATAGCCTCTTGGTCTGGGAGTTGACTGGTCTTTATTGTTGCATGAATAAATGAAGATTAATAGAGCTCCAACGATTATATAGATTGTGTGTTTATACATAGCTGTTTATTCAATGATTACCTTAACCTTTTTTATTCTTCGCTTATCGGAAGATTCGATCTTGAAAGCGAGGTTTTTATATCTTATAACGTCGTTCTTCTTTGGTATTTCTCCTTTAATTTCAAGGATAATACCTGCTATAGTATCTGCATCTCGTTTTATTTCATCAAAAAAATCATCACTTAAATTTAATATTTTATAGAAATCATTGAGTAGTGTTTTCCCTTCAAAAACATATGTATCATTGCTTTCTTTGGAATAAAATATTTCATCGTTATCTGACTCATCTGTAATTTCGCCTACAATTTCCTCCAAAATATCCTCAAGAGTTACAATTCCATAGGTTCCTCCATATTCATCAATAACGATTGCAATGTGAATTTTGTTATATTGAAATTCTTTCAGCAGATTATTTATTTTTTTTGTTTCCGGCACAAAATAAGTAGGCCTGATTAGATCTTGCCAACGGAAACTCTCATTATTCATCATGTATGGCAACAAATCCTTTATGTAAAGTATTCCCCTTACATTGTCAAAACTGTTTTCGTAAACAGGTATTCGTGAATGTCCCGAGTCAATAATAATTTTCATGAGCTCATCAAAGTCGGTGTTAATATCTACTGCAAAAACATCAACTCTTGATTTCATTATTTCTTTGGCGGTAATATTGCCAAATTTAATTATACCCCTTAAAATATTTTCATCTTCCTGTATTTCTTTTGAAGTAAGATTTAAAGCGTCTGAAAGTTCATCAATTGTTATGTTCCTTTTTTTGAGAATTTTTTTGGTGATTATGGTGGTCGAGTTTACCAGAAAATTGCTGAAAGGTAGGAAAATACGATGGAGTAAGTAAAATGGCTTTGCCATTATGCGTGCATGCTCAAACTTGTTTTTTCTTACAAAACCTTTGGAGATAATATCTTTGAATAAGAAAGTAAGTAGGAAAATGAACCCTACAATCAGAATAATAGTACGTGCATTAAATTCTTTGATAATAAATACACTGTCAATGAAGTAAATGATTGAAATAAAGATGGCTACAAAAAAGAAATTTTTTATTATAAAAATTGTAGCTTTCAATTTTTGCGGGCTCTCTAAGAGTTTGATCAGGGTGTTGTTTTTTTTGTCTCTGTCTTTTTTCAATTCTCTTATCTTTGCAGGCACAATAGCAAAAAAAGCATCCTCGGCTCCGGAAACCAGAGCGAGGATGACAAGTAATAAAAGACTTACTAATGACAATATAATTGCATTTTGGTCAAATGCATCATAACTAATGATCGATATTGTTTGTAAGAAAGATAAGAATGGTTCTGTTGTATCCAATTTTTATCTGAAAATTTTATTTGTAATTAAAAAGGCAAATCATCTCCTTCGTCAGGAATGGTCGTGGAATTTTCTGCCTTTGAAGCCTTTGATGTTTCCGGCTCTGAAGAAGGTGCAGAATCATTGCTTTTTCCACTACCAAGCATTTGCAAATTATTGCAAACAATTTCTGTTATATATTTTCGGTTTCCGTCTTTATCTTCCCATGATCTTGTTTGGATTTTGCCTTCAATATACAACGCATCGCCCTTCTTTACATAATTTTTAACAATGTCTCCGGTGTTTCTGAATGCTACAACGTTATGCCATTCAGTTATGGATTGCTTTTCATTGTCTTTTTTATACACTTCTGTTGTTGCAAGGGAAAACTTTGCAAGTGTAGTCCCATTTTCCAAGTGTTTTACTTCTGGATCTTTTCCAACATTTCCAATTAGAATGACTTTGTTTACTCCTCTGCTTATACCCATAATTTTAATTTTTAAGGTTAATAAATAATTACGTAAAATTACAAATTTTTACTTATATACAAATTTTTTAAGTAAATTATTCCCATTCGTTTTGTTCTAAATGCTTTTCGATAAGACGGGAAATTGCAAATTTGTCTAAATTTTTCTTCTTTATTTTTAGAAAATTGTTTTTCAGAAAATTGGTTTGAGCAGGCAACCTTAAATCAATAAATATCGCATAAATATGCTGATGCGAAAGAATGTGTTTATATTCTTTTGAAATGCTAAGTATTTCAGGATCACTGTTATTGAATAATTGTTTCCATTCCTTTGTCTGAGTAATTTTTCTTATGTCCTTTTTATTGTTGCATTCTATTAAAGGAAATTCATACAAGGAATTCCAGACATCTTTATTTGTACGTTTTCTAATATATGTATGCTGATCTTTGTGAATAACGAGGTAATAGAAATATCTGTTTTTCTTCTTTTTTCCGACATTTTTCACCGGATAGTGCTCCACTTTGTTGGTATTATACGCTTCACATATCTCCTGGAAAGAACAATTTGGGCAATCTGGGTTTCCTGGTGTACATTGAATGGCCCCAAATTCGATGATTGCTTGATTATGAGTTCCCGGGGATTCATGATTTAATAAATGCTTTGCCAGTTCTTCTATTTCTTTTTCCCCGGCACTTGAATTTATTGGCTTGTCAATACCAAAAACACGGGACAAAACCCTTTTTACATTTCCATCTACAACAGCCACCGGCTCATTATATGCAAAAGATGCAACAGCCGCAGCGGTATAAGGGCCAACACCTTTTAATTTGATTAATTCATGGTAATTTTCAGGCATCACTCCATTATAATCATTAATGATTTTCTTAGCCGTATGATGCATGTTCTTCGCCCTGTTGTAGTAGCCGAGTCCTTGCCATTGTTTCAATACTTCGTCAATGTTGGCATTCCCCAATGATTGAATGTCAGGGAATTTCTTTATAAATTGGTGGTAGTATTTCGTTCCTTGATTTACCCGGGTTTGTTGTAATATGATTTCAGAAACCCAAATTTTATAGGGATCAGTAGTGTTTCTCCAGGGTAAATCCCTTTTGTGAATTTTATACCAATTGATTAGAGTTGTGCTAATGTTCATTACTGTTGATATAGAGCTAATTAAAATTGGAAACTATGCAAATTTAACTTAAATCTATTTCTCTAATAAAAATAATTACTTTATATTTGCAGACCAACTTATTATTTTGAATTGTAAAATATTGATAATTAAATTTTTTGAAACATGACAAAAGCAGATATCGTAAACGAAATTTCTAAAAAAACCGGAATTGAAAAAGTAACTGTTCAGAAAACAGTTGAAGCGTTCATGGAATCTGTAAAGGAGTCTTTGGTTAGTAATCAGAATGTTTATTTAAGAGGTTTTGGAAGTTTTATAGTTAAAAAGCGTGCAGAGAAAAAAGCACGTAATATTTCCAAAAACACAACTATTGTGATTCCTGAACATTATATTCCCTCCTTCAGGCCTTCTAAGAAATTTGTAAGTAAAGTGAAAAATAACGTTAAGTAAAATAATTATTTTTTTTTATTAATTTAATTACTTAACCAAATAAAGGAATTAGCTTATGCCAAGCGGAAAGAAGAGGAAAAGGCACAAGATGTCAACTCACAAGCGTAAAAAACGTTTGAGAAAAAACAGACATAAAAAGAAAAAGTAAACATCTTTCATTATTAATGGTGTTGAATGTTATTATAAAATTTAAACCTATAGAGGTTATGCTTCTTTAGGTTTAAATTTTTTAAATAGTAATTAAAATCAGGAAGAGGCGTTGTGGTTGTAGAATTAGTTATAGATGTCACTCCGCAGGAAATCATTATTGGATTACTGGAGGACAAACAACTAGTTGAACTTAATAAGGAGAAACGAAATCCTAAATTTGCAGTTGGAGATATTTATCTTGGGCGGGTTAAACGCGTAATACCAGGACTGAATGCTGCTTTTGTGGATGTAGGTTATTCCAGGGATGCATTTTTGCATTATTTGGATTTGGGTCCCCAATTTCAATCTCTGAATAAGTTCCTGAAAAGCTCTATGCAACGCAAAAATAAAGTTCCCGCTCTTCAAAAGATGAAATTGGAGCCGGATATCAATAAAAACGGCAAAATTACAGATGTCTTAACCACCGGTCAAAAAATCGTTGTCCAAATTGCAAAGGAGCCCATATCAACTAAAGGGCCTAGATTGAGCTCTGAAATATCTATCGCAGGAAGGAACTTGGTTTTAATCCCATTTTCTGACAAAATTTCTATTTCCCAAAAAATTGACTCCCCTGATGAGAAGAAAAGACTGAAGCGACTGATCAAGAGTATTAAACCAAAGAATTTTGGGATTATCATTCGTACTGTGGCTGAAGGGAAAAAGGTTGCTGTGCTTGATGAAGAATTAAGAGGGTTGGTGAAAAAATGGGAATCTGCATTTTCAAAAATAGATGAGCGATATATTCCAAAATTGATACTGAGCGAACTAGATCGTACTTCTGCTTTGTTAAGAGATATTTTAAACGGCTCATTTTCTAATATTTATGTGAACGATGGAACATTTTACCAGGATATAAAAAATTATATCAAAAGTATTGCTCCAGAGAAAAAGGGTATTGTTAAATTATATGAAGGTCCTAATCCTATATTTGATCAATTCGGCGTTTCCAAACAAATAAAGGCACTTTTTGGTCGTACGGTTTCTTTTAAAAATGGAGCCTATTTAATTATTGAACATACCGAAGCTCTTCATTCTATTGATGTGAATAGTGGCAATCGTTCTAAATTAGGAAAAGATCAGGAAACAAATGCCCTTGAAGTAAATTTGGCTGCTGCAAAAGAAATTGCACGTCAATTAAGGTTGAGGGACATGGGAGGAATTATTGTTGTGGATTTCATTGATATGAATACCAATGAAAATAAGCAGAAGCTTTATGATAAGATGAAAGAGGAGATGTCTGTCGACCGGACTAAGCATAATATTCTGCCTCTCACAAAATTTGGTTTGATGCAGATAACACGCCAGCGTGTGCGTCCGGAGATGAATATCCAGACAGTTGAGAATTGTCCAACATGCAAAGGAACCGGTGAAATACGTCCCTCTGTACTCTTAATCGATGAAATTGAGAATCAGTTAAAATACCTTGTCAAAGAAGCTGGATATAAAAGATTATTAATTAAAACTCATCCTTATATTTCAGGATACCTTAAACATGGTTTGATTTCCCGTCAGCTTAGATGGATGTTCAAGTATAAAACCTACCTAAAGATAAGAAGTTCGGATGCCTTTGATCTTCTTCATTACAAATTTTTTACTATACATCATGAAGAGATAGAAGATTAAGTTTCTTTTGTATTTTTAATTTTTTTATGGTGATAAATATCAACCTTTAAACATATATCCATATTTGTTTGTTTTCTTTTTAGTTTTATTTTTGCCATAACTAAAATTTGTTAGATATGAAGCGCTTATTTTTATTTTTATTTTTCATAAGTTTCTCAGTATCATTGTTATCCCAAGTTGTTGATCCAGTGAGTTGGGATTATTCTGTAAAAAAGACTGGGGCTAACACTGCCGAGTTAATATTTGAAGCAGATATTGAAGGGAACTGGCATCTCTACGCACAAAATTTTAAAGAGGGTGGGCCGGTGAGAACAAATTTTCAATTTGATGATTCTGAAAATTTTGAATTAGTTGGGGAAACATCTGAAAGTCCTGACCCTAAAGAGGAGTACGACGAATTGTTTGAGATGGATGTTAAATATTTTAGCAACCAGGCTACTTTCACGCAAAAAATAAAATTTCTTTCAGATAAAACTTTTAATATTACTGGTAACATTGAATATCAGGTATGTCAGGAAGATAAATGTGTGTACTTTAACCCGGATTTTGAATTTCAGGTCAAGGGTGATACCGAAAAGGTTACATCAGAATCAGAAAAAGCTGAAACAGAAGAGACAGAAGAAACAGAAGATAGCTCGGTGAGTGAGACAGGAGATAGTTTAGCAGGTGAAACTGATGACGTTTCAGTAAGTGAAACTGAAGATAAAGCAAAGAAAGATAATAATAGAACAACTGGTGAAAAATCTCTTGTTGGATTATTTTTTATGGCCTTAGGTTTGGGATTGGTTGGAATTTTAACTCCATGCGTATACCCAATGATCCCTATGACAGTGACATTTTTCATGCAGGGACAATCAAACAGGATTGCTGGTTTAGTTAAGGCGTTGATCTTTGGCTTATCTATTGTGTTTCTATATACACTCGTAGGAGTTATTGTTTCGCTAACCAGTGCAGGCGCTGATTTTACAAGCTTGATCAGCACGCATTGGATTCCTAATTTAATCTTTTTCTTGCTATTCCTTACATTTGCTGCTTCCTTCTTTGGTTTATTTGAGATTGTTTTACCATCCGGTATAGCCAATAAAGCAGATAAGCAAGTGGATAAAGGAGGTTTTTTGGCATCATTTTTTATGGCGCTTACATTGGTAATTGTTTCTTTTTCTTGTACCGGCCCAATAGTTGGAGGACTACTTGTTAAAGCTGCCAGTGGTGGTGTTGTTGAACCTACCATAGGAATGCTTGGATTTGGTCTTGGATTTGGATTGCCATTTACTTTGCTTGCAATATTTCCGGGTTGGCTTAAGAATATGCCTAAATCCGGTGGATGGATGAATGCCGTGAAAGTGGTACTGGCATTTATTATTTTAGCATTCTCGTTCTATTTCTTGTCAAAGATTGAAGCCAATTATCATCTTAATATATTGAGCCGGGATGTATTTCTAGCTATTTGGATATCCATATTTATGACACTTGGCCTTTATTTATTAGGTAAAATTCGTTTTGCTAATGATAGTGAACTCACAAAGGTTCCTGTATTCAGAATGTTATTGGCAATCGCTTCATTTACATTTGCTATATACCTGGTACCGGGTTTGTTTGGTGCCAATCTGTCCCCTCTCTCAAGTGTATTGCCTCCCCAGTCTGAACAAAATTTCACAATAACATCGCAACAAGCTCCTGCTTCAGAAACTCCATCAGAAACTATGTGTGGAGATGCAAAATATTCTGATTTTCTCCATCTGCCTTATAATATAAAAGGTTATTTTGATTATGAGCAGGGAATGGAATGTGCAAAAGAACTGAATAAACCTGCATTAGTCTATTTTACCGGCCATTCTTGTAGTAATTGTAAGCAAATGCAAGCAAAAGTATGGTCTGATTCAGAGGTGCAAAAAATACTTAAAGAAGATTATGTTGTGATTGCGCTATATATTGATGATAAGGAAAAATTGCCTGAATCGGAATGGATTAAGTCAGAGTATGATGGGAAAACCAAGAAAACCATTGGCAAATTCAATGCAGATCTCCAGATAACCCGCTTTAATTCAAACACTCAACCCTATTATGTTTTATTGGACAATTCTGAAGAAGAATTAACTGAACCAATGGGATATGAATTAGACACTAAGGAATTTATTGATTTCCTCGATAGAGGCATGAAGAATTTTAACAGGTAGAGCAGAAAAAAATAAGAAATGAAATTAATCCGTGACGGTTTTATATGCATATATACCTCACGGATTAATTGTTTTTATCACAATTAGGTACAATAGGAATATTGCTGTAATGAGAGTTTTTCACTAACTATATAGGCAGTTTCAGATAAAATTAAAGGTTTAATAATCAATCAGTCTGTAAGTTATTGAGGAAAATACGGCCTCGAAAACAATCAAAATTAGAAAAAAGCTGGGTTATCGCAGAAATAGATTTATGGAATTTAGTGCCCTTCAATTTTAACTTGAAAGTTTTCACGTTCATTATTTTAACAACTTTTATTTAAAATATCCATATCAAGCCCCTTTCCGCCGTTCTACTAACTACTGAATACTATCTACTCAGCAGTTAACTGAGGTCAGTTTTAATATTTGCCTCTACTTCTGAATGCGCCTATATAGAAAAGTTAATCTATTCAACTGTTTCCATAAAACTCCCCAGGAGAAATATCATTTGGACATTTATATTATAGTAGTTTATTCTATTTTTTTCTTCATTTATTTGAAGTTTTTAGCAACTGACTATAATTGACCATTAACCTATTAATCGCTGCAAGATGGAAGTTGAATATATTAAGAAAGTAAAATCAAGGAATTTATATTTAAATAATTCGCCCAATAATTTTTTATTTAGATAAAAACATTTTATTTTTGCGGCTCCGTATTCAGCTTGCTCTTCAGAAAGCAGTAACTAGATAAACGGGACTTTGGGCATTTTTAGAATGCTTTTTTATGAAATAAAGAATTAAGTAAAAAATAATTGGGTATTTCTAAAAAAAAAAATACCTTTGCAAACCGATTTTGGAAACTAGGAATAAATTAATCTGATATATGCCAACAATACAGCAATTAATTAGAAAAGGACGGAAGGAAGTAGAGAAAAAGAAAAAAGCTCCGGCTTTGGATTCTTGTCCCCAAAAAAGAGGTGTTTGTACAAGAGTTTATACAACAACACCAAAAAAACCAAACTCAGCAATGCGTAAAATTGCTAGAGTTCGATTAACCAATGGAAAAGAGGTTAATGCTTATATCCCTGGTGAAGGACATAATCTCCAGGAGCACTCAGTTGTTTTAATCCGCGGTGGAAGAGTAAAGGACTTGCCGGGTGTACGTTATCATTTAGTTAGAGGTACGTTGGATACTTCTGGTGTAGAAGGAAGATTGCAGGGAAGATCAAAGTATGGAACCAAAAAACCTAAAAAGTAATTAAAAGCATTCTGAAAAATGAGGAAGTTTAAAACAAAAACACAAGGAAGATTACCGGATGCCAAATATAACGACACGTTGGTTACTCGTTTTGTCAATGATTTGATGATTCATGGTAAAAAATCAAAAGCATTCGACATTTTCTATGGCATGCTGGATATCGTAGGTGAGAAGATGAAAAATGATGAGAACAGCCCACTTGATATATGGAAAAAAGCATTGGAAAATATTTCACCACAGGTTGAGGTTAAGAGCAGGAGAATTGGAGGAGCAACCTTTCAGGTACCACAAGAGGTAAACCCAAGTCGCAAAACATCTATTAGTATCAAGAATATGATTAAATATGCTCGCCAAAGAAGCGGAAGAGGCATGAAAGAGAAATTGGCTGCTGAAGTAATGGCTGCCTATAATGAAGAAGGCGGAGCTTTCAAACGTAAAGAAGAAATACATAGAATGGCTGATGCAAATAAAGCATTTGCTCATTTTAGATTTTAAATAAATTATAAGAAGATTGTAGTACGGATAAAAGAAGAGTGAAAAAGGGATGAATTCAGATTTACAGTATACCAGGAATATAGGGATTATGGCGCATATTGATGCTGGTAAGACAACAACCACTGAGCGAATGTTGTATTATACTGGTATTACTCATAAGATTGGTGAAGTGCATGACGGAGATGCGCAGATGGATTGGATGGAACAAGAGCAAGAAAGAGGAATTACTATTACATCTGCAGCAACTACTTGTTTTTGGAATTACAAGAATAATGATTACAAAATTAACATTATTGATACACCGGGACACGTTGATTTTACTGTTGAAGTAGAGCGTTCATTACGTGTGTTGGATGGGGCAATTGCGGTGTTTTGTGCAGTTGGAGGTGTAGAGCCTCAATCTGAAACTGTATGGCATCAAGCTGATAAATACGGTGTTCCCAAGCTTGCATTCATTAATAAAATGGATAGACAAGGTGCCGATTTTTATTCAGTTGTTTCACAAATAAAGAATAAGCTTAAGGCACAACCAATTCCATTGCAAATTCCAATAGGAGCCGCCGATACTTTTGAAGGAGTAATCGATTTAATCGAAAACAAAGGTATAGTTTGGGTAGACGATAAAGAACTGGGAACAAATTATAAATTTATTGATATTCCCGATGAATTTAAGGAAGAAGCAGCAAAGTATCGTGGTGAGTTAATCGAAGCGGTAGCCGAGTATGATGATAAACTGTTGGAAAAATATTTTGAAGATCCTGAATCTATTACTACAGATGAAATGAGGGATGCAATCCGTAGAGCTACAATCGATATGAGTATCGTACCGGTTTTATGCGGATCTGCATTTAAAAATAAAGGCGTTCAACGCTTACTTGATTCAATAATAACCCTATTGCCTAGTCCTATGGATATTAGCGCAATAGAGGGGAAACATCCCAAAACCGAAGAAAGTATCAAAAGAAGCCCGGATGCTGAGGAACCAACTTCTGCATTAGTTTTTAAAATTGCTACCGACCCTTTTGTTGGGAGGCTTGCTTTTATGAGGGTTTATTCGGGAGCTTTGACCTCAAAGTCAACCTTGTTTAATCCCAGAACCGGCAAAAAAGAACGTGTTAATCGTTTGTATCAGATGCATGCCAATAAGCAAAAACCGAAAGATAGAATTGAAGCCGGTGATATATGTGCAGCAGTAGGTTTTAAGGATTTACGAACAGGTGATACTTTATGTGATTCGAAGCAACCTATTCTTCTTGAATCTATAGAGTTTCCAGAACCGGTGATTGGTGTAGCAATTGAGCCAAAGACTCAGAAAGATTATGATAAGCTCACAATGGCTTTAGGTAAACTTGCAGAGGAAGATCCTACTTTTACAGTACAAGGAGACGAAGATACAGGACAGACCGTAATCAACGGAATGGGTGAGCTTCATCTTGAAGTGATTATTGATCGTTTAAAACGTGAGTTTAAAGTAGATGCTAATCAGGGAGCTCCTCAGGTTAACTATAAAGAAGCTATTACGCAGGAAATTGATCATCACGAAGTTTTCAAAAAACAAACTGGTGGTAGAGGAAAATTTGCTGAGATAAATGCTAAAATTGGGCCTGCTGACGAAGATATAAAAGGATTGCAATTTGAAAATAAGATTAAAGGAGGAAATATACCTAAAGAATATATCCCTTCTGTAGAGAAAGGCTTTAGAGAAGCTATGAATAATGGTGTATTAGCTGGATATCCTTTAGACAGTTTGAAAGTTGTGCTTTATGATGGGTCATACCACGATGTTGATTCTGATCAACTTGCATTTGAAACTGTGGCACGTATGGCTTTTAAAGAGGCATGTGTCAAAGCAAAACCTATTTTGCTTGAGCCTATTATGACAGCTGAGGTAGTTACTCCCGAAGAATATATGGGTGATGTCATCGCTGATTTTAATAAAAGAAGAGGAAATGTTGAGGGGATGGAAAATAAAGGTAGTGCTAAAGTGATTAGAGCAAAAGTGCCATTATCAGAAAAATTTGGTTATGTTACTGTCTTACGTACTATAACTTCTGGCAGAGCAACATCAACCATGGAGTTTTCACATTATGAGCAAGTTCCAAAAGAAATCGCTAAAGATATTATCGAAAAAGCAAAAGGTAAAATTGAGTTAGTTTAAACTGTTGTATAATGAGTCAGAAAATTAGAATAAAACTAAAGTCTTACGATCACAACTTGGTGGACAAAAGCGCAGAGAAAATAGTTAAGACTGTTAAGTCCACGGGTGCTGTTGTAAGTGGTCCCATTCCTCTGCCAACTAAAAAGAGGATATTTACAGTAAATAGGTCCCCTTTTGTGAATAAAACAGCTAGGGAGCAATTTCAGCTTTGTTCATTTAAAAGATTGATGGACATATACAGTACAACACCCAAAACCATCGATTCTTTGATGAAATTGGAATTACCTAGTGGTGTAGAGGTAGAAATTAAAGTTTAATTTTAAAGTCAAAATTTAAATGGCTGGTTTAATAGGAAAGAAAATAGGAATGACTTCAGTTTTCGGTGTCGATGGGAAAAATATCCCATGCACTGTAATCGAAGCCGGACCCTGTGTAGTAACTCAGGTAAAAACCGAGGAGAATGATGGATATTCTGCCTTGCAGCTCGCTTTTGATGACAAAAAAGAAAAGAATGTAACAAAATCTCTTTTAGGTCATTTTAAAAAAGCTAAAACTTCTCCAAAAACAAGAATGGTTGAACTTAGTGATTTTGAAGAGGAATACAAATTAGGGGATACCATTACCGTTGATATTTTTAAAGATGATACATGGGTTGATGTATCCGGAATATCCAAAGGAAAAGGTTTTCAGGGAGTTGTTAAAAGACATGGTTTTAGTGGAGTTGGAGGTCAAACACATGGTCAAAAAGATCAGGAGAGAGCGCCCGGCTCAGTTGGTGCATCCTCAGACCCATCTCGTGTTTTTAAAGGCATGAGAATGGCAGGTAGAGCCGGAGGAAATAAGGTTAAAGTTATTGACCTTCGGGTTATCAAAATAATGCCTGAAAAGAATTTATTATTAGTTAAAGGATCAGTACCAGGTCATAGAGGTTCATATTTAATCATCGAGAAGTAATGGAGTTACCAGTATTAAATAAAGCAGGAGAGGATACCGGAAAAAAAATCAGTTTAAGTGAAGAAATTTTCGGTATAACACCTAACGACCATGCCATATATATGGATGTAAAACATTATATGGCGAATAGAAGACAAGGAACTCATAAGGCGAAAGAGCGTAATGAAATTGTCGGGAGCAGAAGAAAAATAAAACGCCAAAAAGGAACAGGTACTGCAAGGTCTGGAGATATCAAATCTCCCTTGTTCCGAGGCGGGGGACGTGTTTTTGGCCCCAGACCCCGAGATTATAGCTTTAAGCTGAATAAAAAAGTAAAGAAGATAGCGCGTAAATCCGCTCTTTCTTATAAGGTTAAAAACAATGAGTTAAAAGTTGTGGAGGCCTTTAAACTTGAGCAACCTAAAACTAAAGAATTCACTGATATTAGAAATAATTTGGGTGGTAGCGAGAAAAAGTTACTTTTAGTTTTAGAAGAACCAAATAAAAATATATATTTGTCCTCCCGAAATATACCCGACGTTAAAGTTCTGCCTGTAAATGAGATTAATACCTATGAAATTATTAATGCTGAACAGGTAGTTTTCTTTGAGGGTTCGCTGGAAACATTAGAAAAACAATTAAGTGTATAGACTATGGCTAAGAATATATTATTAAAGAAGCCCCTTATTACGGAAAAAATGACCGAACAAGGCGACGAGCTGAATAAATATGGGTTTATTGTCCATAAGGAAGCCAACAAAATTCAGATACGTAACGCTATTGAAGAGATGTACGGTGTTACAGTTGAATCTGTAAACACGATGAACTATCTTGGAAAACAACGGATGAGGTATACACAAGCCGGAATTATTCGAGGAAAGGAAAAAGATTATAAGAAAGCAATTGTAACATTAGCTGAAGGTGATTCAATTGATTTTTACAGTAACATATAGGAAGAAATATTGAGTTATGGCAGTAAGAAAATTAAAACCAACAACACCAGGACAAAGACATAAAATGATAAGTGCCTTTGATACTGTTACTAAAACAGAACCTGAAAAATCCTTATTGGCACCAAAACACAAATCTGGTGGACGAAACAGTGCGGGCCGAATGACCATAAGATATCGCGGTGGAGGACATAAACAAAGATACCGTATTATTGATTTCCGTCGAGATAAGGACGGAATGAAGGGTACTGTTAAAACGATTGAGTATGATCCAAATCGTTCTGCCCGGATAGCCTTGGTGGTCTATGAAGATGGAGAGAAAAGATATATCCTTGCACCTAATAGTATAAAAGAAGGACAAACAATTGTTTCCGGAAAGGGTGCCGCCCCAAATATAGGAAATGCATTATATCTTGCAGATATTCCTCTTGGTACTATTGTACATAATATTGAATTATCCCCCGGGAAAGGTGGAGTTATGGCTAGAAGTGCCGGAACATATGCTCAGTTAACATCTAGAGAGGGCAAATATGCTAATATTAAATTGCCTTCCGGTGAAACTAGAATGGTTTTAACCACTTGTAAAGCTACTATTGGAACTGTTTCAAATTCTGATCATATTATTCAATCCGGTGGAAAAGCCGGACGAAGCAGATGGTTTGGCAGACGTCCAAGAGTACGAGGAGTTGCAATGAACCCGATCGACCACCCAATGGGAGGTGGTGAAGGTAGAGCTTCCGGCGGTATTCCCCGATCCAGAAACGGTATGCCGGCAAAAGGTTATAAAACCAGGAAGCTTAAAAAGAAATCTAATAGATATATTGTAGTTAAAAGAAAAAAGTAAACGGTTAATCAGATATACTTATGAGTCGTTCATTAAAAAAAGGACCTTTTGTAGAGTACAAGTTGGAGAAGCGAATTCTTGAAATGAATGAATCAGGCAAGAAGAAAGTCTTAAAAACATGGTCACGTCGATCCATGGTTACGCCTGAATTTGTTGGACATACAATTGCGGTACATAATGGGAATAAATTTGTTCCAGTTTATATTACTGAAAATATGGTAGGACATAAACTGGGAGAATTTGCACCAACAAGAGTATTTAAAGGTCATCCTACGAAGAAAGGTAAATAATAATCAAGAAAAACACTGAATAATGGGTGCACGAAAACGAGATAGAGCAGAGAAAATAAAAGAAGAAAAGAAGAACCAATACTACGCAGTTCTAAAGGGTTGTCCGATCGCTCCGAGAAAAATACGTTTACTCGCTGATCAAATCAGAGGACAAGAAGTGAATCAAGCCCTGGATATTGTAAGATATAGTCCGAAAGCTGCAGCTAGTTATGTAGAGAAATTACTTCTTTCTGCTATTTCAAACTGGCAAAATAAAAATGAAGGTGTACGTATAGAAGATACTCAGCTAATTGTTAGCGATATACGTGTTGATGGCGGAAGGACTTTAAAAAGAATTCGCCCCGAAGCTATGGGAAGAGCTCATTTAATTAGGAAAAGGTCAAGTCACGTAACTATTCATCTCGAGAATCTTAAAGCTTCACAACAAGCAACTGAAGTTGACCAGACACCTGAGCAATCAACTCAAAAAGAAGAAATTAATAACGATTCACAAACAAATCAAGAATAGATGGGACAAAAAATTAATCCGATAAGTAACAGACTTGGAATTATTAAAGGCTGGGAATCCAATTGGTATGGTGGAAAGGACTATAAAGATAAGTTAGTCGAAGATAATAAGATCAGAAAATATTTGAACGCTCGTCTTTCAAAAGCGAGTATTTCAAAAATTATTATAGAGCGTACTTTAAAATTAATTACTGTCACTATTCATACTGCCCGACCCGGAATAATTATCGGGAAAGGCGGCAAAGAAGTCGATAAGCTGAAAGAAGAACTTAAGAAATTGACTAAAAAGGAAGTTCAGATTAATATATTTGAGGTGAAACGTCCTGAATTAGATGCTACTTTAGTTGCTAATGGAATTGCTCGTCAGATTGAAGGTATGATATCATACAGAAGAGCAATAAAGATGGCTGTTGCATCTAGTATGCGACTAGGAGCTGAAGGAGTTAAGATTCAGATTTCAGGCCGTATCGGAGGAGCAGAGATGGCACGCACTGAGGTTTTTAAAGAAGGACGAACACCTTTGCATACTTTTAGAGCAGATATTGATTACGCTCTGGATGAAGCTCTTACAAAAGTCGGTCTTATTGGAATTAAAGTCTGGATTTTTAAAGGAGAAATTTTTGGTAAAGTTGATTTAACACCCTCTTTCAATGCAGGAAAAGGTTCTAAATCAAAAGGAAGAAAAAATCGGAAATAGATAAAATTTTAATCTAATGTTACAACCAAAAAAGACAAAATATAGACGTCAACAAAAGGGACGCATGAAAGGGAACGCTAAGAGAGGCGCAACCTTAGCTTTTGGTTCTTTTGGGATAAAAACAATGCAGCAAGCATGGATCACCCAGAAGCAAATTGAGGCGGCTCGACAGTCTATGACTCGTTACATGAAAAGAGAGGGGCAAATTTGGATACGTATTTTTCCTGATAAGCCTATAACGAGTAAACCGGCCGAAGTTAGAATGGGTAAAGGACGTGGTGATCCGGCAGGATTTGTTGCACCTGTTACACCTGGAAGAATTCTAATTGAAATAGAAGGTGTCCCGAAAAGTGTGGCTCAGGAAGCACTGAGGTTAGCGGCACAAAAGCTACCAGTTAAAACGAAATTTGTTGTTCGTAGAGACTATGTTGAATAATTACAATATTGAAGCAATATGAAACCTTCAGAAATAAGAGAATTAACATTGAATGAGATTGAAGAGCGCATTGAAAACGAACAAGGGCACTTAACTCAATTGAAACTGAACCATGCCGTATCACCTTTGGATAATCCAATAAAGATTCGAGAGACTAAAAAAAATATTGCCCGTTTGAAAACAGAACAAAGCAAACGTGCAAAAAAGCAGGAAGAATCTGAAAATTAATACATATTGACAAAATGGAAAAACGTAATCTAAGGAAAGATAAAGTAGGTGTAGTTGTTAGCAATAAGATGGATAAATCTATTGTTGTTGAGGTTAGTAGACGCGTTCGTCACTCTAAATACAAAAAATTTCTCAATAGAAGATCTACTTTTGTTGCTCACGATGATAAGGACGAATGCAACGAGGGAGATACTGTTAGAATAATGGAGACTCGACCTTTGAGCAAAAGAAAGCGTTGGAGATTAGTAGAAATTTTAGAAAGAGTTAAATAGGAAACCATGGTACAACAAGAAAGTAAACTTAATGTCGCTGATAACAGCGGCGCAAAAGTTGTAAAAGTCATTCGGGTTTTAGGTGGCAGCGGCAGAAGATATGCTTCTGTCGGGGACAAAGTTGTTGTAAGTGTGAGAGCTGCATTACCCTCTTCCGAAGTAAAAAAAGGGACGGTAAGCCAAGCTGTTATCGTAAGAACCAAAAAAGAAGTCAGACGTTCTGATGGTTCATATATTAGATTTGACAACAACGCTTGCGTATTAGTTAATAATCTTGATGAAATTCGAGGAACCCGTATTTTTGGCCCAATCCCTCGTGAATTAAGAGAAAGTTATATGAAAATTATTTCTTTAGCACCGGAAGTATTATAAAATTTTGAATTAATGGAGAAACGAAAGAAGTCACATATTAAGAAAGGCGATACCGTTTATGTTAATACCGGTGAGAGTCGCGGACAACAAGGCCGAGTGCTTGAAGTGATGCGAAAACAGAATAAAGCCCTTGTTGAAGGAGTTAATCTCGTATCAAAACATACGAAACCCAATTCCGATAACCCACAGGGAGGTATAATTAAAAAGGAAGCACCTGTCCATTTATCTAACCTTATGGTAGTTGATCCGAGCACAGGTGAACCTACGCGAATTGGAAGAAAACGAAACCAGAATAATAAATTAGTGCGTTATTCAAAAAAATCTGGGGAGGAGATTAAGTAATGGATTATCAGGCACGATTACAGAAAAAATATACAGAAGAGATAATACCTGCACTTATGAAAGAGTTTAATTATAAATCTATAATGCAGGTTCCGAAACTTGAGAAGATAACTTTAAATAAGGGTGTAGGTGAAGCAGTTGCCGATAAAAAATTAATCGAGACAGCTCAGGAAGAATTAACTCTTATCGCTGGACAGAAGGCAATAAAAACTTATTCCAAAAAGGCGATATCAAATTTTAAATTGAGAGAAAATACACCAATCGGCGTGAAGGTGACATTAAGACGTACGAGAATGTATGAGTTTCTTGATCGATTGATTAGTGTTGCATTACCTCGAGTCAAAGACTTTAATGGTGTAGAAAGTAACTTTGACGGTAGAGGAAATTATTCTCTCGGAATTGAAGAGCAGATAATTTTCCCGGAAATTAACCTAGATAAAGTTGATAAAATTAGTGGACTAGAGGCAAATTTTGTGATATCTGCTCCAACCGATGAAGAAGGTTATGCTTTATTACGCGAATTTGGAATGCCTTTTAAAAATCTTAAAAAGTAATAAGATATGTCAAAAGAATCAATGAAGGCCAGAGAGAGAAAAAGAAAGAAAATGGTCGATAAGTATGCAAAGAAAAGAGCTAAGTTAAAAGCAGAAGGGGATTATATCGGATTAAGCCGATTGCCCAGGAATTCAAGTACTGTTAGGTTACATAACAGGTGTGAAATTACTGGACGACCTAAAGGATATATACGACAATTTGGAGTAAGCCGCATAACCTTTAGAGAGATGGCTTCAAAGGGCCTAATTCCTGGTGTAAAGAAAGCTAGTTGGTAATAATTAAAATATCAGTATTATCATGATTACAGATACTATAGCAGATTATCTAACAAGAATACGAAACGGTTTGATGGCAGGTCATAAGGTGGTAGAAATCCCCGCATCAAATTTGAAAACTGATATTACAAAAATATTGTATGATCAGGGATATATTCTTAGTTATAAGATTGAAGAAGAAGGACATATTCAAGGATTAATAAAAATTGCTTTGAAATATCACCCTAAAACAAAGGAACCTGCAATACGCAAATTGAAAAGGGTGAGTAGACCAGGGTTGCGCGAATATGTTGACACTGATAATATCCCAAGAGTTTTGAATGGATTGGGAATTGCTGTTATGTCAACCTCTAAAGGTGTGATCTCTGACAAAGAAGCAAGAAAATTAAATGTTGGAGGAGAAGTCTTGTGTTACGTACATTAAAAAGGAGGAATTATTCATGTCACGCATAGGTGTTTTGCCGATTAAAATACCCGAAAATGTTAACTTTAACGTTAACGAAAACAATGAGGTACATGTTAAAGGCCCAAAAGGAGAATTGAAAAGATGGGTCGATCCAGCCATTAAAATCAATACTGAAGAGGATCAGGTTACTTTAGAGAGAGCTACTGAATCAAAAAAGCATAAATCTCTGCATGGCCTCTATAGGGTTCTTATATATAATATGGTTGAAGGCGTTTCTGAGGGATTTTCCATTACATTGGAGTTTGTCGGAGTTGGTTTCAGAGCTGAAGCAAAAGGACAGATTTTAGAAATGAATGTTGGTTATTCTCACGAAATTCACTTTCTTCTCCCTGAAGAAATTAAAGTAGAAGCAAAAACAGAACGACGAAGTAACCCGAAAGTGACCTTAACAAGCCACGATAAAGAATTGTTGGGAATGGTCGCTGCAAAAATTCGTGCTCTGCGTCCACCAGAACCTTATAAAGGTAAAGGTATTAAGTATACCGGAGAATGGATTCGTCGTAAAGCTGGTAAAGCTGGTAATGTATAATTTTTAAATATCTAAGAGATGGCTTTAACAAAGAAAGATAGACGATATAAAATCAAGAAACGAGTCAGGAAGAAAATCCAAGGGACCGAAGAAAAACCTAGAATGAGTGTTTTTCGCAGTAATAGCCATATATATGTGCAACTTATTGATGATGAGCAAGGTAAGACCTTGTTGGCTTATTCATCCAGAAATAAGGAAGTAGCTGAACAAAGTAATGAAGCTAATAAATCGAAGCAAGCTGAATTAGTAGGACAACAAGCGGCAAAAAAATCTTTAGAGAAAGGAATCAACCAAGTTGTTTTTGACCGCAATGGTTACCGATATCATGGTAGAGTTAGAAAATTAGCTGAAGGTGCTAGAAAGGAAGGACTTAAATTTTAATGACTATGTCAAAAGACACTAATATTAAGAAAGTAAAAACCAGTGATCTGGAATTAAAAGATCGGCTCGTTAGTATCAAAAGAGTAACTAAAGTTACCAAAGGGGGTCGTCAATTTGGCTTTACAGCTCTTGTAGTAGTTGGTAACGAAAATGGTATTGTCGGGTACGGCTTAGGTAAAGCAAAAGAGGTCACCACTGCTATAGCAAAAGGCGTTGAAGCAGCAAAGAAGAATTTGGTAAAAGTACCTATTTTGAAAGGGACTATCCCTCACGAAATAGAATATCGATATTCCGGTGCTCAGATTTTCATGAAACCAGCAGCAAATGGTACAGGAGTGAAAGCTGGAGGAGCCATGCGTATAGTTCTTGAAAGCGTTGGGGTTAGAGATGTCCTGGGCAAATCAAAAGGTTCCAGTAATCCACATAATCAAGTTAAAGCAACAATTGATGCTTTATTGGATATGCGTGATGCTTATACTATAGCTGAACAAAGAAATATTCCACTGGAGAAAGTTTTTAATGGATAAGTAAAACTAGAAAACCATGGCTAAATTGAAGATAACACAGACGAAGAGTCAAATAAAATGTACTAAAAGACAGAAAAGGACCCTTGAGGCTCTCGGTATAAAAAAGATGCATAACCCGGTTGAGATGGAAGCTAATCCACAAATTGAGGGAATGATAAAAAAAGTAAAACATTTGATAACAGTAGAGGAAGTTTAATAAGAAATTAATTCTTTGAGCGATATGAATTTAAGTAATTTAAGACCAGCTCCTAAATCAAACAAAAATAAACTTCGGAAAGGAAGAGGCGAAGGTACAGGGAAAGGTGGAACAGCCACCCGAGGACATAAAGGTATGAAGTCAAGAAGCGGTTATTCGCAAAAACTCGGCTTTGAAGGAGGACAGATGCCTTTGTATAGAAGAATACCTAAGTTTGGTTTTAGGAATATTAATAGAGTAGAATATAAACCTGTTAATTTATCAACTCTTGAAAAATTAGCTAAGGAAAATGATCTTAGTACAATTGATTTAGAAACAATATACAATGCAGGTTTGGCTAAGAAAGGAAGTCCTATCAAAATTTTAGGAAAAGGTGATCTTTCTGTGAAATTAGAGGTAAAAGCTCATGCTTTTTCCAAATCTGCAAAAGAAGCAATTGAATCAGTTCAAGGAACCGCAGTAAAATTATAATATTGAAATGAGGGCATTTTTAGACACATTAAAGAATATTTGGAAAATTGAAGATCTCAAACAACGAATTCTATTTACTTTGGGTATTATAGTGATCTACCGATTGGGTAGTTTTGTTGTGTTACCAGGAATAGATCCTAATCAATTAAGCGCATTAGATCAGCAGACATCTGAAGGTGTTATGGGTCTTCTGAATATGTTTTCTGGCGGAGCCTTTGCAAATGCTTCAATTTTTGCTTTGGGAATAATGCCCTATATTTCGGCTTCTATTGTAGTACAATTACTTGGTATTGCTGTTCCTTATTTTCAAAGATTACAACGTGAAGGAGAAAGTGGTAGAAGAAAGATAAATCAAATCACGCGATACCTTACGGTAGGAATACTAATTATACAAGCGCCTGGTTATTTGAAAAACTTACAGGTGCAATTGCCACAAACTGCCTTTGTTACAGAGGCCAGTTTTTTCTGGATTTCTTCAGTTATCGTTTTAACTGCCGGCTCCATGTTTATAATGTGGCTGGGAGAAAGAATAACTGATCGGGGAATAGGTAATGGCATTTCTTTAATAATCATGATTGGAATTATTGCCAGACTACCTCAGGCACTGGTAGCGGAATTTATTTCCCGTTTAGAAGATACTGGAGGTGGCCTTGTTGCCTTCCTCCTGGAAATGATTATCCTCTTTTTCGTCTTTGTGGCTGTCATTTTATTGGTTCAGGGCACACGTAAAATCCCTGTACAATATGCAAAGCGTATTGTGGGTAATAAACAATACGGTGGCGTCCGACAATATATTCCACTTAAAGTTAACTCCGCAGGTGTTATGCCTATTATTTTTGCACAGGCATTGATGTTTGTGCCAATCACCATTGCTGGGTTTGCAAACTCAGATGCATTATCAGGATTCGCGGCTGCATTTTCTAATATAACAGGATTTTGGTATAATTTCACTTTTGCTACTATGGTTATTCTTTTTACATATTTTTATACGGCTATTACAATCAATCCATCTCAGATGGCCGAGGATATGAAAAAGAATGGTGGATTTATACCAGGTGTCAAACCAGGTAGAAAGACTGTTGAATTTCTTGACAGGATAATGTCAAGAATAACATTCCCTGGTTCAATATTTCTAGCTTTGGTTGCTATTATGCCATCTTTTGCTATGATAGCAGGAATCAGCAACCAATGGGCACAATTTTATGGAGGAACATCGTTACTCATATTGGTAGGTGTTGTTCTTGATACTCTACAACAAATTGAAAGTCACTTGTTAATGCGTCATTATGACGGATTAATGAAGACAGGAAGAATTAAAGGACGCTCAGGCGGTGCATCCGTTATATAAAAGCAAAATTAATAAGTTCTTTGAATGCTGAAGGTTAAAACTGCAGAAGAAATTGAAATTTTGAGGGCAAACAATTTGCTTGTTTCTAAAACCTTAGGTGAAATAAGTAAAATGATTGAGCCTGGAGTTACAACTCTACAACTCGATAAACGAGCTGAAGAATTTATCCGTGATCATGGAGCAATCCCTGGTTTCCTCGGATATGGTGGTTTCCCAAATACTCTCTGTACATCTGTTAATGATGCAATTGTTCATGGGATACCATCAGATGAAGGCGTGCTAAGAGAAGGTGATATTGTTTCTGTTGATTGCGGTACGAAAATGGATGGGTTTTATGGAGATTCTGCCTATACTTTTAAGGTAGGAGAGATAGATTCTCAAGTAGAACAACTTTTAAAGGCTACTAAAGAATCCTTATTTAAAGGGATTGAAGAAGCAATAGAAGGGAATCGTGTTGGTGATATCAGTCATGCGGTTCAGACACATGCTGAAAGTTATGGGTTTTCTGTAGTTAGAGAAATGGTAGGACATGGACTCGGTCAAAATATGCACGAATCTCCTGAAATACCTAATTATGGTAAGCAGGGTAGGGGTTCTAAATTAAAAGCGGGTTTAGTTATTTGTATTGAACCAATGATTAATTTAGGAACCAAGAATATTCGACAGGATGCAGATGGATGGACTATACGAACAATGGATAAAAAACCTTCGGCTCATTTTGAACTGGCTGTCGCCATAAAAAATGGTGAGGCTGATTTTTTGTCAACTTTTGATTTTATTGAGAATTAGAATAAAAACAGTAATTAAATATGGCTAAACAACCATCAATTGAACAAGACGGAACTATTGTAGAGGCACTTTCAAATGCTATGTTTCGTGTGGAACTTGAAAATGGACACATAATTACTGCACACATTTCTGGAAAGATGCGTATGCATTATATCAAAATTCTTCCTGGTGATAAAGTCAAGGTAGAGATGTCTCCCTATGATCTTTCAAGGGGACGTATAACATATAGATATAAATAAAAAAATATTGAAAAATGAAAGTAAGAGCATCATTAAAGAAGCGAAGCAGCGGTTGTAAAATCGTTAGAAGAAAAGGACGATTATATGTTATTAACAAAAAAAATCCGAAGTTTAAACAACGACAAGGATAATATTTTTAACTTTGCACTCAAATTTTAAAATTCTATGGCAAGAATAGTCGGAGTAGATTTACCAAAGAACAAAAGAGGCGTAATTGCTTTAACTTATATCTATGGTATCGGAAAAAGTACAGCCTCCAGAATTATGGAGAAGGCTGGTATCGATAAAAATATTAAGGTACAGGATTGGTCTGATGATCAAATCTCAACCTTACGAACTATACTGAACGATGAATATAAGGTAGAAGGAGCACTTCGCTCTGAAGTACAGATGAATATTAAACGATTGATGGAGATCGGTTGTTATCGTGGAATCCGTCATCGTAGTGGTATGCCTTTGAGAGGACAGTCTACCAGGAATAATGCGCGTACCCGTAAAGGAAGGAAAAAGACCGTTGCTAATAAGAAGAAAGCTGTTAAATAATTTATTGAAATATGGCAAAACGAAGTAAAGTTACCAGAAAAAAGAAGGTTGTAGTTGAACCCCACGGAGAAGCTCATATACAAGCCACGTTTAACAACATTATAATTTCACTGACAAATAGTAATGGTCAGGTTATTTCCTGGGCTTCATCTGGAAAGATGGGTTTTAAAGGGTCTAAAAAGAATACACCCTATGCAGCACAAATTGCTGCCCAGGATGCAGCAAAAACTGCATATGAACTTGGATTACGAAAGGTTAAGGTTTATGTTAAAGGACCAGGTGCCGGTAGAGAATCTGCAATCAGGACAGTAAATAATGCAGGTATAGAGGTAAAAGAAATTGTTGACGTCACACCATTACCCCATAATGGATGTCGTCCTCCTAAACGTCGAAGAGTTTAATTAATAATTTTAGAAGAAAAATATAAAGATTTATGGCTAGATATAGAGGACCAAAATCGAAGGTTGCAAGGAAAGTGGGTTCACCTATTTTTGGACCGGATAAATACTTTGAAAAGAAGAATTATCCCCCTGGACAGCACGGTGCTACTAAAAAACGAAGAAAACTATCCGAATATGGTATGCAGCTTCTTGAAAAACAAAAAGCTAAGTACACATACGGACTTCTTGAGAAACAGTTCTATAATACTTTTATTAAAGCAACCCAAAGCAAAGGGATTACTGGTGAAAATTTGCTTAAGTATTTAGAAACTCGATTGGATAACATTGTTTTTCGAATGGGAATTGCGCCTACAAGACGCGCTGCAAGACAATTAGTCACTCACAGGCATATTGTTGTTAACGGAAGTGTTTTAAATGTTCCTTCATACAATGTAAAACCCGGTGATATTATAGGCGTTCGTGAGAAATCAAAATCATTGGAAGTTATTACAGAGTCTCTTGCCTCTTCCAATGCGTCTAAGTACTCATGGCTAGAGTGGGATGGTGATAAAATGGCCGGAAAACTCCTTAATGTTCCAGAAAGGGAAGAGATTCCTGAGAGAATCAAGGAGCAGTTGATTGTAGAATTGTATTCAAAATAATTTAATATACTACTATTTATGGCATTACTAGAATTTCAAAAACCCGAAAAGGTTATAATGATTGAATCTAACGATACTCAAGGTACCTTTGAGTTTCGTCCACTAGAACCTGGGTATGGTATTACGGTAGGTAATGCTTTGAGAAGAGTCCTTTTGTCATCCTTAGAAGGGTATGCTATTACAAAGGTGAAAATTGAAGGAGTCGATCATGAGTTTTCTACCATAACCGGAGTTATAGAAGATGTGAATGAGATCATCCTCAATTTGAAACAGATACGTTTTAAAAGTAACACTGAAGAAATTGACAACGAAAAAATTAATTTTACCATCTCCGGCAAAGAAGAATTCCGGGCAGGGGAGTTAAATAATCATTTGAGTAATTTCGAAGTGCTTAATACCGACTTATTAATTTGTTCCATGGAGCCTGATGTAAAATTACAAATTGAACTTCATGTAACAAAAGGACGGGGTTATGTACAGGCTGAGGAAAACAAGTCGGAGGATGATGAAATAGGGGTTATCGCTATTGATTCAATTTTTACTCCTATTAAAAATGTAAAATATTCAATAGATAACTATCGAGTAGAACAAAAAACCGATTATGAGAAATTGATGTTTGATATCATTACTGACGGTTCTATTCATCCTAAGGAAGCTTTAAAAGAAGCGGCAAAAATACTTATCTATCATCTAATGTTATTCTCTGATGAAAAAATAACTTTAGATACAGAAGAGAAATACGGAGGTGATGAATTCGATGAAGAAGCTCTGCACATGAGACAATTGTTAAAGACAAAATTGAATGATATGGATCTTTCTGTTAGAGCTTTGAATTGCTTGAAAGCCGCCGAAGTTGAAACACTTGGAGATCTGGTTCAATATAATCGAAATGATCTGTTGAAATTCAGAAATTTTGGAAAGAAATCTCTGGCCGAACTTGAGGAATTATTAGACAAGATGAATTTAAGTTTTGGAATGGATGTTTCTAAGTATAAATTAGACAAGGAGTAAAAAAGAATGAGACACGGAAAAAAATTAAACCACTTAAGCAGAACTAGCGCGCATAGAAAAGCTATGATGGCAAACATGGCCTCATCCTTAATTTTAAATAAAAGAATTAGGACAACAACGGCTAAAGCTAAAGCCCTTAGAATCTTTATTGAACCCCTCATTACGAAGGCAAAAACTGATAATACACATTCCAGACGTATAGTTTTTAGATATTTGCAAGATAAATACGCTGTTTCTGAACTTTTCAGGGATGTGGCTGAAAAGGTTGCCGATCGTCCAGGTGGCTACACACGTATACTAAAAACCGGATCACGACAGGGTGATAACGCTGAGATGTGTTTTATCGAATTAGTCGATTATAATGAGACCTACACCGATAGTGAGAGCAAAAAATCTAAAGCCGGTAAGAAACGTAGAAGAAGAGGAGGAAAGAAGAAAGCTCAAACTGAGGAACAAACACAAAAACAGCAAGTGGCCGAAAATGAATCCGATGTAGAAGAAACTAGTTCTGAGGCTCAAAATCAGCAGATTGAGGAAGGTGAAGATACTCATGCTGAGGCATCTCAAGACAAAGATGTACCCGAGAATAGCAAAGATCAAGAGGATGTAAGCAAAGAGGATCAAAAAGAGGAAGATAAAGGGACTGAAAATAAAAATAACGAGAACAAAGAAGAGAAAGAATAAAAAATCTTTTAGGTTTACATTACATAGAAAAAGGATAGCTACACAGAATGGCTATCCTTTTTTATTTTATGAACTTTCATTAATACAGCCGTGAAAAAAGGAGTTACCCTGTCTGTTTTTTATTTATGTATTACTTTTTATTAAATAGGGATTATATTTTATGAATTATAGACAATATTCAATAAATTTGATAGTTCGGATATTATTATATTAACCCAATAAATCTTTACAACTATGAGTAAGATAATCGATATCAATGCAAGACAAATACTGGATTCCCGTGGCACTCCAACCGTTGAAGTTGACGTGATTACAGAAGAAGGAAGTGTAGGAACTGCTGCTGTCCCTTCCGGTGCTTCTACCGGAATTTATGAAGCAGTTGAATTAAGAGACGGAGACAAAAACAAGTTCCTTGGAAAAGGAGTTTTGAATGCGGTAAATAATATTAATAACAAGATAAGCGAAGAGCTTATTGGTTACAATGCAGAAGATCAAAATTTGATTGATCATCGTTTAAACACACTTGATGGAACAGAGAATAAAGCTAATTTGGGAGCTAATGCCATTCTTGGAGTTTCTCTTGCTACTGCAAAAGCCGCTGCTTATGAAAACTTACAGCCTTTATACAAGTATATCGGTGGGGTTAACGCGAATACCTTACCTATTCCTATGATGAATATTTTAAATGGCGGAGAGCATGCAGACAACAATATTGACATTCAGGAGTTTATGATCATGCCGGTTAATGCCCCTACTTTTAAGGAATCACTGCGTATGGGAACAGAGGTTTTTCAGCACTTAAAGAAAGTCTTGAAAGATAGTGGTCATTCAACGAACGTAGGAGATGAAGGTGGTTTTGCTCCGGATCTTAAATCCAATGAAGAGGCTATTGAAACAGTTTTAAAGGCCATTGAAAAAGCCGGTTATAAACCGGGAGAAGATATATTTATTGCCTTGGATCCTGCTGCTTCTGAGTTTTATGATAAAAACAAAGGATCATACTACTTAAATTCTACCGATCAAGAGTTGAGTCCAGAAGATATGGTCAATTACTGGAAAGTTTGGGCAGAAAAATACCCTATATTATCTATAGAAGACGGTTTGGATCAGGATGATTGGGATGGATGGCAAAAATTGACACAAGAACTTGGCCATAAAGTACAATTGGTGGGAGATGATTTGTTTGTAACAAATGTTAAAAGATTGTCCCGGGGTATTGAGGAATCCAGTGCAAATTCCATTCTGATTAAAGTAAATCAGATTGGTACATTAACTGAAACCATTAATGCAGTTCAAATGGCTAATGTAAATTCATTTACCTCCATTATTAGCCATAGATCTGGAGAAACAGAAGATACATTTATCGCAGACTTAGCTGTAGCTTTAAATACGGGGTTGATTAAAACTGGTTCGGCTTCAAGGTCAGATCGTATTGCCAAGTATAATCAGCTTCTTAGAATTGAAGAGTTATTAGGTGAATCTGCTCGTTTTATTGGGAAAGATTTTAAGTACGTTCCTAAATAATTTTAAGAGTCTTTAAATTTAAGGATGCTGAAGTTCTAATCATAATTTTCAGTATCCTTTTTTCGTTTCAAACGTTATTATAAGTCTTAAATAATTATAAATTGCAAATAAATTGTTTAATTTTAAGTGGTGAAAATATTTATTCAATTATTCATAATTGGATGAAATCTGTTTTATAGATAAATCTTAATTGTTTGTTGTACGGGTCTTATATTTATAAAAAAAGTTTCTGCATGAATTACTTGCAAAAACTTACATTCATTATTGGATTGCTTTTGACCAGCCACTTACTAGTAGGTCAGGCAATCCAAACTACTTCCTATTCAGTGGAGAGCGGCCTTAGTCAATCCAATGTTACTTGTGTTTTGCAAGACAGCAGGGGCTTCTTGTGGGTGGCTACACAAGATGGTTTGAACAGATATGATGGATATGAGTTTAAAACCTATAAACACGACCCGGCCAATCAAAATTCGATTTCTGACAATTTTATAAATGATTTGATTGAAGACAAAGAAGGCAACCTATGGATAGCTACAAATAAAGGTTTAAATAAATTCAATCCGTTGAATGAAAATTTTACCACGTTTTATAAGTCAGATAGCAATAGTATCCCCAAAAATCAGGTTTTCCATTTATATGAGGATTCCAGGGGTATTATATGGATAAAGACACTTCATTTTCTTTCTAAGTATAATCCTGAAAATGGAAAATTCACGAATTATAAGCATTTTAATGATTATTTCAATTTTCATGATGGCTCCAATAATTATGATATTTTCGAAGATAATTCAGGCCGCTTATGGGTCGGGACAAAGGATGGATTAAATGTGTTTGATAGAGAACTGGAAATATTCAAAAGATATTATCATAAAGATTCAGACCCTACAAGCATTAGTAATAATAATATACAAAATATTTTTCAGGACAAGGATGGAACAATATGGATAGCTACTGCTAATGGGCTCAATAAATATTTACCCGAAAAAGACAGTTATAAGAGATATTATATCGAAGAGAAAATGGAGAGTCCTGTCGGAAGTAATACGTTTAATTTTATATACAGGGATAAGGAAGATATTGTATGGGTTGGAACTGATGGTGGATTGTATAGGTTTTATCCTGAAAAAGAAAAGTTCATACCTGCAGATGACCTGATAACTGGGAGAAATCGGTTGTTAAGTGCTCAGATAAGAACGATTGAACAAAGTCGGTCCAAAATTATTTGGGTGGGAACCTTGCAGGGATTGGTCAAGTTACAGAAAAATCTGAAAGATTTTGATTTATATAAACACGATGCTAATGGTGATCCTCTCTTTGGTGACAATTTGATTGCTTCATTATTCTATGATTCGAAAAGTAATGAAATTTGGGTAGGTACATGGAATGATGGACTATACATATATAATACTGAATCTGATAATGTACGTAGAATAGATGCTCAATCCGGGTTGATACCAAGTAATGATGTTCATTCTATTTTTAAAGACAGTAGAGGGCGTTTATGGATTGGAACTCAAGATGGGGTATTGATCTACAAATTTGATAAAAAAAACTTTGTTAATATCTCTGACAAGGTTGATGATTTATCAGGTATTTTTGAGGAGAATCGGGTTTATGATATAGCTGAAGACACAAATGGAAATATTTGGTTTGGAACTAGAAATGGTTTGCACAAGTATAATGGAAAGGAAATAGAGAGCTATTATCATACGAGTTATGATTCTAATTCTTTGACTTCTAGCTTTGTTTATGATATTTTAGTTGATAGAGATAATCAAGTATGGATTGCTACTAATAAGGGCTTAAATAAATATAACAAAGAAAAAAACTCTTTTACTCGTTTTAAGAGGCAAAAGGTGGGCTGCCAAAATTGTTTGATCAATAACGAAGTGTTAACTCTTCATGAAGATGCAAAAGGATATATCTGGATAGGAACGGTAAGTGGACTAAATAGATTTGATAAAAAAAATGAAGAGTTTCTTTCATATACTGAACAGAATGGTCTATCCAACAACCTTATCTATGCTATAAAGGAGGATGATAATGAAAATTTATGGATGAGTACAAATCTTGGAATTTCGAAATTTAATCCAGACAATAAAGAATTCACCAATTATAGTCCTGCCGATGGATTGCAGGATTATGAATTTAATCACCTAGCTGCATATAAAGCAAAGAATGGGAAGATGTTTTTTGGTGGTATTTCTGGTTTAAATTCTTTCTACCCGGATTCTATAAAAAAAAGCAATCATATTCCAAAAATATGCATTACCTCTATTGAAATATTAACGGATAAAACAAGGAAGAAATACGATCTGATTGGTAAAGATAGCATTACTATACCCTATAATAACAATATGGTAACAATCGAATTTACTGCTTTGGATTTTGCTGAGTCCGAAAAGAATAAATTCGCATATATGTTGAAGAATGTGGATAATGAATGGGTGAATATAGGGAAACGACGTTATGCAACTTTTTCAAATTTATCATCAGGGGATTATACTTTTGTTGTGAAAGGTTCTAATAATGATGGAGTTTGGAACGAAAAAGGTACCAGTTTAAATATAATAGTAGAAACACCTCTCTGGAGAAATGATTTCTTTTATGTTGCATATTTGCTCACAGGGATTATTATTATATTGATGATCTTCCGCTGGCGCACTCGCAGACTTAGAAAATCCAACCAGCAACTTAAAGAAAGGGAAGTAATAGCCAAACAGATAGCTAAGCAAAAAGAAGAATTAAGCATAAAAAATAAGAATATTACTGATAGTCTCATTTATGCAAAAAGGATTCAGGAAGCATTGTTACCTTCAGATTATACGTTTAAATCTCATCTTTCTGATTCTTTTATCTTTTATAAACCTAAGGACATTGTAAGTGGCGATTTCTATTGGATTAATGAAAAAGATGATAAGATATTTGTAGCAGTGGTTGATTGTACGGGACATGGAGTGCCTGGAGCCTTTATGTCCATTATTGGCGTGGAATTATTAGATAATATTACAAATGAACAAGGTGTTGAGGACGCTGATAAAATTCTTTATGATCTCAATAAAGGAATAGCTCTCACTTTAACCAGGGATAATGAAACGCAAAATTCTATTAAGGATGGAATGGATATAGCACTTTGTGTGATTGATAAGAAAAATCAAACTATTGAGTTTGCAGGGGCTTTCAGACCTTTATATTTAGTTCGGGATAACAAAATTGAAGAAATTAAAGGAGACAGATTTTCTGTTGGTATGCTCGAAGAATCCATGGAAGTACCACAAATCAACAAACATAAATTTGAATTTAAAAAAGATGATGTGGTATATTTGTTCTCTGACGGTTACGCTGATCAATTTGGCGGGCCGGAGGGGAAAAAATATAAATATAGAAGGTTCAGGTATTTGCTTTTAACAATTCATAAATTCTCAATGGAGGAGCAAAGGAACTATCTTGCAAGAAGCATTGAAGAGTGGCAGGGAGACCATGAACAGGTTGATGATATTTTAATTGTTGGTTTTAAGCCGTTTGATAAGAAAAAAGAATAATTTAGTTTTTTCGCGTTCTGAGTTCTGGGTTCTGAATTCTTATAGTAATATAGCTGGTACTTCTGAAATTGCCGAATTATTCCTGTCTCCGACAGCGACTAAGTATAAAAAACAAAATTCAGCTTTTCTTACTATTCTATGGTTCTAGGAGGGTCTTCATTTTATTCATTAGAGTTTCAATTTGGAATGGTTTGCTTATGTAGTCATCTGTCCCGGCCGCTAAACATTCTTCCTTGTCACCTAATAAAGCATTTGCTGTAATTGCGATAATGGGTGTGTGGGTATTGGTGCTTTTTTCTATATTGCGAATTTTCTTTGTTGTTACAATACCATTCATTACTGGCATTTGTATGTCCATTAAAATTATATCATATTTTACGGAGCCAAATTTATCCAGAGCCTCTTTTCCATTGTTCGCCACATCAACATTCTTAACAACTTTTTTGAGACTAAGTAAAACAATTTTTTGGTTGATAAGGTTGTCTTCTACTAATAAAACATTAGCATCTTCCAGGTTAATGGAAGGTTTTTGCCCTTTTTCTGCTGTTTGTGCTTGTGTTTCTGTTTTTGATTGATCTTCCTGTTCTTCAATTTTTGAAAACTCTAAGGTAAAACTAAATGTTTGTTCGTCTTGTTCGACGGAAACATCAAGCTTCCCTTCTAAAGAGCGAATTGTTCGTTGGGCAATGTTGATTTCTAGCTTGTTAACTATTTGTTCCTGCTGTTGTTGTTGATTTTTGGCCTTTATCTTACCTATTAATCCACTTAGGCCATGTGTAGTTAATTTGAAATTAACTTTAATCTTATTTTTATCTACTTCTTCTTTCTTAAGGGTTATTTTTATTTTTCTTTTTGAATCCTCTGAATGTTTGAGAATTTGTTCTGTAAGATTAAGGAATACTTGTTTTATCTTCACAGGATCTCCGATAAGCTGGGAATCTACATCGGATTCTATGGTGAATAATTCTTGTTCCTCGACTGATTCTTTATCACTAAATAAATTAATTGTATTTTTAATTGTATTCAGCAACCCAAATTTGATCTCATATCTTTTCCTCTCCTGAATATCAACATTTGTTACTTCTGAAAAACTATTAACAACATCAACGATGTTATTTGTTGAGGCAAGAATTGTATCAAAATAATCTTTATGCTTTTCATCCAATTCTGAAGGATCAATCATATTCGAAACAACCACAATGTTATTAAGAGGAGTTCTGATCTGATGCGAAACTGTTGAGATGAATTCATCCTTATCTTTTAATTCATCTTGAATCTGGGCAATTTCATCTTTATGTTTCTTAATTAGCTTTTGAATCGTTTCTCTTAATAATGAAATCAATAAAAAGCCACTTATATAGGCTACTATGTATAGTATCTTGTAGGTGATGTCAAAACTTGTCTGATAAAGCTCTGTTGTTGGGAGAAATAATATAATCAGGGAAGCAATTAAGAATAAACCGGATAGTAAGGTCCCTCTCTTTCCTGCCAACAAAACCGCAAATATTGGGTAAGTAGCATAAATAAGGATGTCTTCTTGTACTACTTTTCCTGACACTAATATAGTTAAGAAAAAAACGGTCATTATCGCCAAAAAAACATTTTTGGAAAGTTTGAATTTCCTTTCTTCTTTAGATGAAACGAATAACAGGTTTATCAGAATTAGAATAGTTGTGGAGGAATAGCTTACTAACAAAAACGTTTCCTGAGTGGTTAAATATTCGTCTATTCCATAAACAAGTAAAAATCCTAATGTGATAAAGGATAATATTCTAAAAACGAGCAGTTGGTTGTGGTTTATAATATTAAAAATGTCGTTTTTTCTGTAAAGAAAACTGGTAATACTATTAAAAATCTTCATAGAAGAGATCACCTTTTAATTTAATTGTAAAAATAAAAATAAATTCTTAATTCTTTTTAATATCTGTCAAAATTATAGAATTGATTTTATCTAATAAAATTTTGTGAATTCATGTATCAAAATTCAATGGTTATATTATTTTTGTTGTAGTGAACATTATAACAAATTACAAAAAAATTTAATTTGTTATGGCAAGTTTTTTGCTTGTGAAATAGCACTAGAGCATTGAGTTAAATAGATAATGAAAAAACTTTAAATTCTGATAAATTATGAAAGCCGGATTATTGACAACTATTTTGTTTCTCTTGGTATATGTTTCTTATGGACAAGAAGACTATGTCCCCAGCGAATCTGAATTGAATCGTTTTTTTAACACAAAGACTTATATTGTATTGGATCCTAATCCAATTTCTCATTATAATGCTAAGCTAAAAAAAGCTGCAAAAAATAACTGGGAAATTACTGATTATGAGTTTCTGGATTATTCGAAATTTGATAAGATGCGAAAAAAGCCAGAATATTCATTTTTAGTTGAAAATATTGTAGTCTTTGATAAAGATAAAACAAAAGCCCGGTATAGATTTTTGAGTCTGTTGATGGGAAAGAAAACACAATTAATAAAGAAAATGCCCACAATCGTTGCTGTCCCGTTATCCTACAAACAAGTAGATGAAGAGTATTATAGTTATAAGTTGGGAGTAATCGTAAGGTTCATACAAAAACATGCAAGACTGATGAAGGAAAATCCGGATATTATATCTGACGATATTTTTGATTATTACAATAAAAATATGAAAGATATAAAAGATAAAACACTGTATTTTATTGAGGATGAATTAGCTGAAGAAGTCAACACAGAAGAGAAAATCAAAGAACATTATCCTCATGAAGTGAAAATTGTCTCTCGTGATGAGGTTGAAAAGGCTATAGAAGAAAAAAGAGAAGATGTGGTTTTCTTACACAAAGTCGGCCCTCAAGGAACAAGACACCATGCAAGGTGCTATAAAATTTTGATGGGTGCGAAGGATGCCGAGTTTTATTATTTTGATTATCACAATGTTAAAAAAGGAAAACGCCCTGATGGATTTCTGAAAAGGGATTTCAGGAAGTTAAAAAGAAAAGCAAGTGATGGTTGGTTTTAATTAAAGATATAAGCCCATGTTAGTTGTTGGTATTGCAGGAGGAACAGGCTCAGGAAAAACAACCGTAGTTAGAGAAGTTGTTCAAAGACTTCCGAAAGACGAAGTGGCTATTGTCCCTCAGGATTCATATTACAAAGACAGCAGCCATATTCCCATGGAAGAGAGGCATGACATCAATTTTGACCACCCAAGCGCTATCGAATTTAAGCTTCTTATTGAGCATATTGCAAAACTAAAACAAGGAATTCCGGTTCAGCAACCTATATATTCTTATCTTACCAGTACTCGCTCTGAAGAAACGATAACTGTTGAGCCAAAAAATGTAATTATTATTGAAGGTATAATGATCCTTCAGAATTTGAAGCTTAGAAATTTAATGGATATTAAGGTATTTGTTGATGCCGATAACGATGATAGATTAATGAGAGTGGTGCAAAGAGATATAGAAGAAAGAGGCAGGTCTGTAAGCAAAGTGTTGAAGCGATATGAAGAAACTGTAAAACCGATGCACTTGCAATTTATTGAACCAACCAAACGATACGCTGATATTATTATTCCCCAGGGAGGGAAAAATAAAGTTGCCATAGATATTTTGACATCCATAATTGAGAAAAACCTTTATGATGATTAACAGGAGGATGCTTTTTTATGTTAGATAAAATTAACCCTTTTAATATTCTGTTCCTTGATATTGAAACTGTGCCGCTAAAGCCTAGTTTTAATGAATTACCTGAAAAGTTTAAATATTTTTGGGAGAAAAAATCAAAAAGAATTCGCTCTGAGGAAGAGAGTGCTGAGGATGTTTACTCGAGGGCAGGTATATATTCAGAATTTGGTAAAATTGTATGTATCTCAGTTGGAGTCCTTAAAAACGGGAGTGAATCGAAGTATGGATTTAGAGTGAAATCTTTTTATGGTGCAGATGAAAAGGAATTGCTTCAAGGGTTTTCAGAGATGGTTCAGAAATTTTCATCAAAAAAAGACGCCCGCCTTTGTGCGCATAACGGAAAAGAATTTGATTTCCCTTATATCGCCAGAAGAATGTTGATAAACGGCTTGCCTGTTCCCGAAATACTTAATGTGCCTGGCAAAAAGCCATGGGAGGTTCCATTTCTTGATACAATGGAACTGTGGAAATTTGGGGATTACAAAAACTATACAAGCCTGGATTTATTAACATATGTTTTTGAAATACCAACACCTAAAGATGATATTGACGGAAGCATGGTAGGAAAAGTATTCTGGGAAGATAATGATGTGGAAAGAATTGTACATTATTGTGAAAAGGATGCTTTGGCAGTGGCACAGCTGTTTTTAAGATTCAGAGGCGAGAAACTTGTGGATGAACAAGACCTCGAACGCGCGACTGATTAGCCATCGGACAAAAAATTTCTTACTGTATCAATAAACATTTCCCTTTGTTCTGCATGTACCCAATGTCCGGCATCTTTAATGGTTTGAATAGTCGCATTAGGAAAGATAGTCTTTATCTCATTTTTTTCATTTTCTCCAATATAATCTGATTTTTCTCCTTTAATAAAAAGAACGGAATATTGGCTTTCTTTGGGTTTATCACTTTTGCCGGAATATTCTCCGGTGTCTATGCCATCAACAATGCTGGGAAGTTCGTTTCTAAGAGTATTTATATTTAGCGTCCAGCGAAATTTCCCTTTTTTGTCTCTTTTTAAATTCTTCAACAGAAACTGACGAACTTGTTTGTATGGAATTGACTCTGAAAGCTTCTTATCAGCATCACGGAGGGTTTCTATATTTTCGGTATCTAAGTTGTATAATGCATTAAGAATATTTAAGTGATTTAATGTATTAGGTGAAGGTTCCGCTAAAGACTTGTAAGCTCCCGGGGCAATGTCAACAACAATCATGTTTTTTACTTTATCGGGATATTCAAGGGCAAAATATATTGCCGTTTTCCCACCCATTGAATGACCTAAAACAGAAGCTTCTCTGATTCCTTTATCTTCCATGAATTCCAATAAATCATCACGCATTAAAAAATAATTATGGTTTTTACTGTGTGGTGAATTTCCATGATTTCTCAAATCAATTAAATAAACTCTATAAGACTGCGCCAATTGTTTCCCGATATTTAACCAGTTATCAGAGGAGCCATAAAGTCCGTGAAGAATTATTAGAGGTTGAGTGTTGCTTTCGCCTAATAGTCTGTAAAAAAGTTGCATGTTTTTATTTTTTTAACTTAATTGCCTAAGGTAGAGTTGAATAGTGTTTTCAAGTCCATAGTAAAGTGCATCGGAAATTAGCGCATGGCCAATGGAAACTTCTAATAAACCGGGAATATGGTCATTAAAATATTTTAAATTATCTAAATTAAGGTCATGACCGGCGTTTAGGCCTAAATCTACACTATTAGCTGTCTCTGCTGCTTTTATGAATGGTTCAATAGCTTTTTCTTTACTATCTGAGAATCCAGAAGCAAATGGTTCTGTATATAATTCAACGCGATCTGTCCCTGTGTCTGTTGCGTGTTTTATTTTTTCATCATCTGTTTCAATAAAGAGGGAGGTTCTTATGTTGAATTGTTTTAATTGCTGAATAACTTCTGTTAAAAAATTTTTATGTTTAATCGTATCCCAGCCCTGATTAGAAGTTAAAGCGTTTGGAGGATCGGGTACCATTGTTACCTGATGAGGTTTAATCATAGTGACCAGTTTTAAAAATGCTTCCGATGGATAACCTTCAATATTGAACTCCGTTGTTATGATTGGGCGAATATCATTGACATCCTGATATGTAATATGGCGTTCATCTGGTCGGGGATGAACTGTCACCCCATGTGCGCCGAATCTTTGACAATTCACTGCTGCCTTATAAACATTTGGTATATTTCCTCCTCTTGCATTTCTGAGTGTAGCAATTTTGTTTATATTTACACTTAATCTTGTCATAATTTTTGCATATTGTTATAGTAGAATAAATTATAAATTATAAATTATAAAATAGAACAAAGTTTGTCAGCGTTTTGTTGATACTGCAAATTTAAGTTTTTTGGTTAAATTGTTCCAATGATTGCAAAAGATCTCATATCAAATGAAATACCTCCGGTCAAGACTTCTGATACGGGCCTGGAGGCCTTAAACTGGATGATGTTTTTTAAGGTTTCTCATCTTCCTATTGTTAATAATGAAGAGTTTTTGGGGTTGCTTTGTGAAGATGATATATATAATCTGAACAACCCGGATGATGTGATAGGAGATCATAAGTTGTCTCTTTTTATGGCTTTTGCCAATCAAAATCAACATATTTATGAGGCCTTAGAAATAGCAGCAAGACTAAAACTATCTGTAATTCCGGTAGTTAATGATTCTCAATTGTTTCTTGGTGTAATAAAAATGGTAGATTTGTTGCATGAATTTGCAAAATATTCAGCTATTGAAAGACCAGGGGGCATAATTGTGCTTGAAGTACACGAAAATGATTATTCTCCCAGTGAAATAGCTCAAATTGTGGAATCAAATGATGCAAAAATTTTAAGCCTTTATATTGCTTCTTTGCCCGATTCGGCCAGAATGGAAGTTACAATAAAAGTTAATGTTTCTGATCTATCTTCCATCATTCAGACATTTAACCGGTTCGAATACGAGGTGAAAGCTTCATATCTGGAAGTAGATAAACAGGATGATTTGTATAACTCCAGGTATGATTTGTTAATGAGATATTTGAGTACATAAATTTATTATTCAGAATAGAGACAAATGCATTTTTAATGGCAGTTCCTTCCGGGAAATAAGTGTTTTATAAAAATATAGAAAAATCAGATGAAAGTAGCCCTTTACGCAAGACATATTGAGAAAAATCTATTACCTAAGTTAAAAGAGTTTTGTTATACTCTCTCTCAATATGGATTTGACATTTATATTTTTAGTGATCTATTAAATTATTTAGAAAACGAATTTAACTATACCCCTCCTTATCATGGATATTTTCAAAATTATAAAGATTTAGATCCGAAAATCAATTTTCTTATCAGTGTTGGAGGTGATGGTACTTTTTTGGATACTTTATCTATAGTGCGTGATTCTACAATACCGGTAATTGGAATTAATTTTGGCAAACTTGGTTTTCTGGCAAGTATTTCACAAGAAAATATTTTTGCTGCTGTGGAGGCCCTCTATAAAGGCAATTACAGCATTGAAAAAAGAACGTTGCTTCAGCTAAATCCAGATGATCAGCTATTTGGTGATTTTAATTTTGCCCTGAATGATATTTCAATTCAGAAAAAGGATTCAGAGATGATTACAGTGCATGTCTATATTGATAATGAATATTTGAATACGTATTGGGCAGATGGATTGATAGTTTCTACCCCTACAGGATCAACTGCTTATTCTTTGAGTGTAGGCGGGCCTATTGTTACACCGGATTCAAACAATTTTATTATTTCACCAATTTCACCACATAATCTTACCGTTCGTCCTATTGTTATTCCCGATGAAGGAAAAATAACACTGATCCCGGCGGGGAGATGTTCTCAATACCTGATTTCAATGGATCATCACTCAAAAATTGTCGATAAATCATATACATTTCAAATTGAAAAAGCCGAATTTCCAATGCATGTGCTGCGTTTAGAAGCTTCGGATTATTACAGCACTCTAAGAAATAAGTTAATGTGGGGAATGGATCGGCGAAATTGAGTTTGGCAACAAAAAATATTGTTTGTAAATTTAAAAGAATTCTTAAACCATTTATATAGTTTTGTGTAACATAAATGTTTAAATTTGATTTCAAAGATGAAGAAAAAGAAATTCAAATATTGTCTTATCCTGATTTTAATCGTACTTCCTTTGCTGTCATTTTCTCAAAGGTGGAAATTTCAGAGAATGGAAGCAACAGCAGGAATAGGAAGTTCACACTTTTTTGGTGATATTGGAGGAACAGCCGATGAAAATAATCTATTAGGGCTAAAAGATATTTCAGTTAAATACACACGCCCAAATTTAAATTTTGGAGGAAGGTACCGAATAACTGAAGAGCTGAATGCGAAAGCTAATTTGATTTTTGGATATTTAGAAGCCTCTGACGAAAACTCCAGAAATGAATCTCGTAATTACGCTTTTAGTTCTTCTGTTTTTGAATTTAGTGGACAAGTGGAATATAATATTATCCCAGAAAAACGTCCCAGAACTTATTCGGTTATGTCTTTAAGGGATGGATTGAGAACATTTGATCGTACCCTTAACACTTATGTATTCGCCGGGCTCGGAGGTATTTATTTTAATCCTAAACCTTTAGCCGACCTGGAAGATAGCGGGCGTTTTTCAGATGATAAACATTTTGGGTTTATTATTCCTTTTGGTGTCGGAGTAAAATATCCTTTAAACAGCAAACTTCATGTTGGTTTTGAATTGGGAGCAAGATGGTCTGCCACGGATTATATAGATGGTCTAACCACTCAGTATTCAGAATATAACGACGTATACTATTTTACACTACTCAACGTTATTCTTAAAATTGATACCTCAAAACGGGGTGCATTTAATTTTTGATTTTTTGATTTCTTATGAAGAAGGCTTTTTTGAGTGGGTTAATTTTAAACCTTATTGTTATTTCAGGTTTTTCCCAGGATATTATATCTGTAGGAATGGGAGGGGGGACCTCAAATTATTTAGGAGATTATAACAAAACAAATCCGTTTTATGCTCCTTCACCAAGCTACGGAGGCATTATAAAAAATGACTTTGGGTTACGAACCTCTATGAGGTTTTCTTTATTTTATGAAAATTTACGTGGATCTACTTCCGATTTCATCTATTTAAATACTAAGCCAGAACAGTCCTTCAATAAGTCTTTTGTGGATATGTCCATAGCTTTGGAATATAATTTCTTGCCCTACGAAATGTATAACGTTAAAAAAGATAATTTTTCTCCGTTTGTCTTCGCGGGTGTCGGAATGAATTATTTTTTTAATTCTGAAAAAAACAAATTTCCATTTACAATTCCTTTTGGATTGGGAATTAAATATAATATCTTTGAGCGCTTTTCTATAGGAATTGAATGGAGTGCCAGGAAGTTGTTTACAGATACTATGGATGGAGTATTGACAGTTTATGATTCTGAAAATAAACCGATAATCCACAACAATGATTGGTATCATATGACTTTTGTGTTTTTTACATTCAAACCTTTTAGGGAAAAAATAGAATGTCCGGCATACGATGATTAAGAAGAGTGAATATGGGTAGAAAAGAAGACATTAGAATGGATAGGTTGCCAGGCCATGTCGCAATAATAATGGATGGTAACGGACGATGGGCAAAAAAAAGAGGCAATCGTAGAATTTTTGGCCATCAAAACGGGGTGAAGTCTGTAAGAGAAACTGTTGAAGCCTCAGCTGAATTGGGCATTAACTACTTGACTCTTTATGCTTTTTCCCGGGAGAACTGGAGTCGTCCAGAAAATGAGATTAATGCTTTAATGAATCTCTTAGTAAGCACAATTGATAAAGAATTGGACACGTTGTTGAAAAATGATATAAAGCTTCTTACAATAGGTGATTTAGAAGGTTTGCCACAAAAGGTGCAGGAAAAAATTCAGGAAATTAAGAACAAAACAGAACATAATAAACGACTTAATCTCGTGCTTGCTTTGAATTACAGTGCACGCTGGGAGCTTATGAATGCGATGAGTAAATTCGGAAAAGACATCCAACAAAATAGAGTCTCGGCAGACGTTGATATTACTAAATTTAGAAAATATATTACTACCGGAACAATTCCCGATCCTGATTTATTAATTAGAACAAGCGGTGAATTTAGATTGAGTAATTTTTTGCTTTGGCAAATTGCTTATACTGAATTATATTTCACCGAAATTTTATGGCCTGATTTTAGAAAAGATAATTTTTATGATGCAATACTTGATTACCAGAAAAGAGAACGCCGTTTTGGAAAAACCAGTGATCAACTCGATATTCAAAATCCAACGAAAAATGATACCCCACAACATGGTTAAAAAGAGCTTAACTATTTTCTTAATCTTATTCACGACACAAATTTTTGCTCAAACCGAATCACCTGAGGTGATAGATTACTCCACATCAGAGGAGTATTATATCCAGGATATTCAGGTTACCGGCATAAAACATTTAGATAAGGAAATTCTGTCAAATCTTTCAGGATTGAGAGTCGGTAGGAGGATTACTATTCCAGGTGAGGAAATTACTAAGGCTATTAATAATTTGTGGTCTCAAGGATTATTTTCAGATGTGAAGATATATGCCCAGGAATTTAAAGGCGATTCGGTTACTTTAAATTTGGACTTACAGGAATTACCCCGGCTCTCGGAATTTGAAATTAAAGGAATAAAAAAGTCTCACATTAAGGATATAAAGGAAGATTTAAAGTTAGAGCAGGGAAATCAATTAACAGATAATGTAGTTAATAACATTGAGGAAACCATTAAGGATTATTATTACGATAAAAAATATCTTAATACTGAAGTGGATATTAGGAAAGTAGACGATACTACACGTGCGAACAGAGTCAGGTTAATAGCTGATGTAAAAACAAATGATAAGGTAAAAATTAAGGATATCGTATTTGAAGGGAATGAAATCTTTAATGACAGGGAACTCCGAAGGGCTATGGAGCATACACATAAAAAGAATTTGAATATTTTTAAAGGTTCAAAATTTATTCCCGAAAAATATGAAGAGGATAAAAAGAATATTATTGAAAAGTACAAAACAAATGGGTACAGAGATGCAAAGATTCTTGATGATACAGTGTATGATGTAAGTGATAGAAGAATTATGATTCGGATGGAAGTACAGGAAGGCGATCAATATTTTTTCCGCGATATTAAATGGTCTGGAAACACAAAATATCCGGCTCAGGTTTTAAATAATTCATTGAAGATTGAGAAAGGAGATCCTTTTGACGAGGAACTTCTCAATGAGCGGATTAATATGGCTGAAGATGCAGTTGGAAATCTTTATCTCGACCGAGGATATTTGTTTTTTAATGCTCAACCGGTAATTACTAATGTTGAGAAAGACTCTATCGATATCCAGATAAGGTTAAACGAAGGCAAGCAGGCTGAACTGAATCGGGTGATTATTAATGGGAATACCATAACACACGAAGAGGTTGTCAGAAGAGAACTCAGAACAAAACCAGGAGATTTATTTAGCAAAACTTCTATCCAGCGTTCACAAAGAGAATTAGCTCAATTAGGACACTTTGATCCTGAACAAATGGGTATTGAGCCAATAAATATTAATCAATCTCGTGGGGAAGTCGATCTGGAATATTCTGTTGTTGAAAAGCCAAACAATCAGCTTGAAATCTCAGGCGGTTGGGGTGCTGGTATGTTAGTTGGAACAATTGGTGTGAAATTCAATAATTTTTCCGTGGGCAGGGTTTTTGAAAAAGATGCCTGGAAGCCTGTTCCTACTGGCGATGGTCAATCCCTGTCAATTCGGGCAAGGACAAATGGACGATATTATAGTAATTATAGTATCTCCTTTACTGAGCCTTGGCTTGGCGGAGAAAAACCCAATAGGTTATCTGTTTCATTATATCACTCTTCAAGAACAAATGCGTCATATTTTTATCAGTCCGGAGATAAATCCTTTAATATGTCAGGAGCTTCAGTTAGCCTCCAGAGGAG
>JBNJFT010000003.1:0-1378 GCA_051747065.1 Bacteroidota bacterium
GCGGATGATGAATTAACCAGTTATATAATTTTTCCGAACTTCTGAAAAACAAAAAAGCTGAAAGCAAGAGGAAAGGGGTAGTGGGCAATCCGGGCACAAAAATGCCAAGGACTCCCAGTCCAAATGATATAATACCTAATGTCACTAAAATTAACTTATAAAGTAAAGTCACAGTTCAAGCCTTTTCTGTCAATGTAATTTTATACAAAGAAAACATTTTTTCTTTCACTGACATTGCCCTTGTGAGTATTTTGAGAAATGTGACCAGAATGAAAATAAATATTCTGAATATTCTGAAATTTAAATTTCTTCTCAATCGGATGTTTCCGTATTAATTATAACTTCTTACGACGATGTTGAATTAATCGTTAAATCTCTTAAAGATGGTGCTACAGATTTTATTCAAAAATCATGGGACTAAGAAAAAATGCTATTGAAGCCTTAAATAATCAAATAAACAGAAAAATTCTGATACAGGCAAAGGAAATTGATGAGGAAGTAATTATCAGCATCAAGGATAATGGCCCGGGAATTCCTATGGCAGAGCTGGATAAAGTTTATATACCTTTCTATACCACTAAATAAGAAGGTTCCGGGATTGGATTAAGTTTCTCAAGACAAATCATGCATCTACACGGAGGCTCAATTCAAATTCAATCGGAAGAGAATAAAGGAACGGAAGTGGTTTTAAGTTTCTAGTTGTTGTTGCAGTGGCAGTTACAGTCGGGGTTATCGGAAAGCTTAGGAGCGCTGGGAAGGGGAGCTCTGAGATAACTGGGAGATGCAGTAGAAAAGGTAAGAAAGAAATTAGTCGGCAGTTCGTAAAAAGATTAGAAAACCGACATAATGAAGATTCTCCTCGCCAAAAGCCAAGAGCTAAAGGCAAAGGGCAAAGAAGGCAAAATCACATTAAGTATTCAGAATTACTTTATCCTCGTTAATCCCAGACAAAGCCACTTTTAACGAATCACGAATCTGATCTGCGCTAAATGGGTAACCTTCATTATAAAGTGAAGTGACAAATTCTTTATGTGCTCTTCCTTTTCGGTAATCCGGTTCTTTGGTGGGATGTTTAATATAACGTTCAATGGTTTCTACAGGTTCTGAAACATTTAACACAGCATGATAGAACAAAGCTTTACGTTTCCGGTATATTGAAGAACCCAATATTTTCTTTGACTTAAGCGCAACATCAGAAATACCGCGATAAGAGACATCTTTAATGCCTAAATTTTCCAAACCATCTATTATTTTTTGGTTGAAATATTTAAAATAATATTTAGGGTCAGAAAATTTATCCAACGTAATCTTTATCGAAATAACAAGCGTATTTGGTGTAAGAACCACCGTTTCACCACCGGATGGGCGTTTGTAAACC
>JBNJFT010000003.1:1478-6649 GCA_051747065.1 Bacteroidota bacterium
TTGTTAAGCGTAGGCCAAAAGTTGAAGGTTGTCTAAAAAGGTTTTTGTAAAAAATTTGCTGAAAATCTTTTCATGGCCCTTTTTAGACAACCACAGTTGGTCGTAGGCTGTGCCTGCGCCTTCTCTCCTTATTTATGAATAGCTTTATCTACAGCATCAAAACCGGCTTCCATGAAAACTTCCGAGATTGTCGGATGCGCGTGAACCACACGCGATACATCATAGATCGTACTTTCAACCTGCATGAAAGCTGAAGCTTCCGCAATCATATCGGTGGCGTTTGGAGCTATAATTTGTACGCCCATTACTTCGCCATACTTCTTCTCTGAAAGGAGCCGGATGTTACCATCTTTATAACCTTCTATCAAAGCTTTGCCATTTGCAGAAAGCGGAAATTCACTCACTTTATAATCCACTTTATTATTCTGTAATTCCTCTTCTGTCAGACCAATTTGTGCAATTTCTGGATTGGTATAAATATTTAACGGGTAATTAGACAATTTCATCACTTCTTTAACTCCCTTAATGTGATTAATAGCAAACAATCCCTGAGCAGAACCAACATGAGCAAGATAACTCTTTCCATTTACATCACCAATAGCATAAATATTCTCATAATTGGTTTGTAAATACTCATTAGCCTCTATTGAGCCTTCAGTGATTTTCACATCAATTTCCATGGAAGGTATCACACCATTTCTCTTACTGGCATTAAGCACTTTTTCAGCTTCAACTTCTTTATTCTGCAGTACCAGTTTGCCATTTTTGTATCCCTTCACCTCGTCCTCAAATATCATTTCCACTTTATCCTTTTTCAACCTGTTGTAGATATAATCGTTCAGATACTGATCTGCAAATGGAATGAGGGTTTTTGAAGCAGAAACCAGCGTAACCTTTTTGTTGATCATACTGAAGAACTGAGCCATTTCAACAGCCACAGGGCCCTGTCCAACAACCGCTACACTTTCCGGCAACTTTTCTTCTTCATACAAGTGCTCAAGTTCGATGATCTTATCCTCAGGAATATCAGCATCCAGCTTTGGAGGATAAGAACCAGTAGCAATAATAATATTTCTCCCATCAATAGAGCGATTGTTCACTGAAATGGAATCCTGAGAAGTAATTTTAGCTTCTCCTTTTATTACATCTACTCCATTCTTCTTAAGCAAATACTCAACTCCTCCGGTAAGCTTTTTTGCTATGCTTATCGCACGTTTTCTGGCTTTCCCCCAGTTAAATTCTAATTTTCCGGGATCAATACCATCAACGCCAAACTCGCCGGCCTGGCTCATCCGGTCAAAGAACTTTGCGCTCTCAATGATTGCTTTTGACGGTATACATCCCCAATTCAGGCACATACCACCAATATCTTTCTTCTCAACAAGAGCAGTTTTTAGTCCGACCTGGCCGGCACGTATAGCTGCCACGTAGCCCGCAGGTCCTGAACCAATAATAATTACATCATATTCCATAATTTATGTATATCTTTATTTAAATTCAACGAATCAGATTTAATCCATAATCAAATTAACGGGATCACCAAGATATTCCATCATCGTATTGAGGAACCTGGAAACCTCTCCTCCGTCTACAATACGATGGTCAACAGACATTGATAGCGGAAGAATATTGCCTGGTACAATTTCATCATTTTCATTAACCACAGGCTTTTTCAATATTCTGCCAATTCCAAGAATTCCCGCCTGGGGATAATTAATCACAGGTACGGCGAATTGCCCGCCGATAGAACCATAACTGGTAATTGTGAAAGTTCCGTCTTTCATATCCTCCATAGTCAACTCGCCATCTCTAGCCTTTTGGGCAATTTCATTGGTCTTTTGAGCCAATTCATAGATAGATAACTTGTCAACATTTCGAATCACCGGTACAACCAGGCCTTTTTCTGTATCAACGGCAATACCAATATTGTAATATTTTTTATAGATCATCTTGCCGTTGTCCATATCCATTTCAGCATTAAGCTGTCTGTGTTTTTTAAGCGCAAGAGCAGTAGCTTTCAGAATAAAAGGAAGGTAATTCAGTTTTATTCCCTCATCCTTATATTTCTCCTTATACTTACTTCTTACTCTAACCAGGCCGGATATCTCCACTTCATCCATTACCGACATGTGCGCAGCCGTTTGTTTTGACCTGGACATGTTCTTGGCAATGGTTTTGCGGGTTTGGCTCATATCTTCATATACAACCTCTTGCTCCTCTTCTTGTTCTCCTTTTCCAGCTTTAGAAGCCTTAGGTTTAGACTTACTCTGCTGATCTACATAATTATGAATATCCTCTTTCATTACTCGTCCAGCAGGGCCGGTACCTTTTATCTTATCGATATCCACACCAAGATCTTTGGCAAGTGCTCGTGCAACAGGTGTAGCCAGAGCTTTCTTTTGCGGTTTCTCTTCCTCTTCTTCTTTGGCCTGAACTCCCTCTTCGCTAGAAGGCAGATGGCCACCTTCGCCTGCTACCTCAATAGTTCCTACAACACCAGCACCTTCTTCCTCTTCAACACCTTCCTCTGAAGGGCCTGCAGGTTGTTTTTTCTCTTCCTCAACAGCTTCTTCTCCTTCAACTCCCTCAATTTCAATTTCTGCCAACGGATCGCCAACATTAATGGTTTCACCCTCTTTGCCATAAAGAGCTGCGATTGTACCTGTTTTGGGAGAAGGGATGTCCGTGGTCACTTTATCCGTTTCCACCTGTACCAAAGATTGGCCGGACTCTACCTCTTGTCCTTTCTTCACATACCATTCAACAATGGTACCCTCTTCTAATCCCTCTCCTATATCTGGAAATTTAAATACGTGTCTCATAGTAAATTAAAATTTGACGGTTCGTTCAATTTCATAGTATATCTTTTCCGGTGAAGGAAGGTAATGATGTTCTCCTTGTGGTAAAGGGAAAATCGTATCGAAGCCACTCACGCGTTTTGGTGGTGCCTCAAGATGAAGGAAAGCCTCTTCATTTGCGATAGCCATCATTTCAGCACCTATACCAAATGATGTAGGTGCTTCTGAAACAGAAATTACGCGCCCTGTCTTCTTTATCGAATTTGCAACCGTTTCTTTATCAATCGGGTAAACAGTTCTAAGGTCAATTAATTCAACAGAAATGCCGGCTTTTTTAGCCATGGCAATTGCTTTTTGCGTATCGCGCATCATAGCTCCATAAGACACCACAGTAACATCATTCCCTTTTTGAACGACGTTTGCCCTTCCAATATCCAAATTGAATTTATCTTCAGAAACTTCTTGCTTAACAGCACGGTATATTCGTTTTGGCTCCATATAGATCACAGGGTCTTCACTTTCGATTGCAGAAATCAACAAGCCTTTGGCATCATGAGGTGTAGAAGGAATAACTACCTTCAATCCCGGAATATGCCCATAGACAGCTTCCATACTTTCCGAGTGGTGTTCAAGTGCCTTTATTCCTCCGCCATAAGGCATACGAATAACCATGGAAGAAGTGTATTTCCCGCGGCTTCTGTTACGCATCCTGGAAACATGAGAAATTATCTGATTAAAACCCGGATATGCAAAGCCAGAAAACTGCATCTCAATCACGGGTTTCATTCCCGCTACAGCCATACCCACTGCAGTTCCAACGATACCGGATTCTGCAAGCGGGGCATCAAACACACGCTTTTCGCCATATTTCTCTTGTAAACCCTGAGTCACACGAAATACTCCGCCTTCGTATCCAACGTCTTCGCCATAGACAACGACGTTGTCATTATCTTTTAATTTTATATCTAAAGCATTATTAATTGCTTTAACAAGTGTCATTACAGCCATTTATTTTCCCTCCTTCCATTTTAGAAATTTCTCGTGAGCATATTGTTGTTTTTTAAGATCATCAGGCATTTCAGCATACAAATATTTGAAGACATCTTCCAATGGATACTCTCCATAATTTTCAGCTGCTTCAAATTGTTTTTCTATCTCCTTCTTGTATTGCTTATTGATCTTTTCTTCCTGATCATCATCCCACATTTTCTTTTCTCCGAGATATGCTTTCAGTCGTTTTAAAGGATCTTTCGTTTCCCATTTTTGTTCTTCCTCTTTGGTTCTATATTTGGAAGGATCATCAGATGTTGTATGAGCTCCACGGCGATAGGTCAAAGCTTCAATAAGCACAGGACCTTCACCCTTTTTAGCTGCCTTTACAGCTTCCTCAGTAGCCCTGGACATGGCAAAGAAATCGTTGCCATCTACCTGAATTCCCTTAATACCATAAGAATAGGACTTAATAGCCAAATTCTTAGAGGTAGTTTGATTTTTAACGTTAAAGGAAATGGCGTACTGATTGTTCTGAATAACAAATACTACAGGAGCTTTCCAGACAGCAGCAAAATTGAGCGCTTCGTGGAAATCTCCTTCAGAAGTACCACCATCTCCAACAAAGGTGAATACTACTTCGTCTTTGTTATTGTACTTGATTTCATAACCAATACCTGCCGCATGCAACATTTGTGAAGCAATAGGAACAGATACGGGTAATAAACGATTCGCATTTTCAAACTTTGAGCCATCCTCATAGCCCATAAAATACATAAAAACCTCTTTGAGGGATGCTCCTTTAGCAAGCCATAAACCCAACTCGCGGTATGCAGGAACAACCCAGTCGTCATGATTAACATGCTGAGCAATTCCTCCGGCAATAGCCTCCTGGCCAAAGTTTGGCGGGTACGTGTAAATACGGCCCTGGCGTTGGAATGATACAGTCATTAAATCTGCTGTACGGGCAAAAAGCATATTCTTATATGCGTCTAAAACATCATCATCAGAAATTTTAGGCATATAAGAATCATTCACTATTTTACCCTCCTCATCCATTATGCTAAAGAGCTTGTTCTTTAACGGATCATATTCTTTAAACATTAGCAACTCTTTTAAATTAGACATATTGATTTTAATCAGTATGTTTAAACAACAAAAAATTCCTTTTGTTTAAAAAAGCAACAAGGAAAGATTAACAAAAGGATCGGTTTAACGGATGATTGTGATAAGACAAGGGGATAGATAAAGGGTTCCGATCTTTCTCTGTGTTAAATAGAACGACAGTTTATAACTTGACTACTCAAGAATACTGAAAAGATCGGAACCCTGCTTGATAAATTTTTAAATGAACATCAGTTTGCCAGTGGCAGTGGCAATGGC
>JBNJFT010000003.1:6749-28595 GCA_051747065.1 Bacteroidota bacterium
CAGTTTATAACTTGACTACTCAAGAATACTGAAAAGATCGGAACCCTGCTTGATAAATTTTTAAATGAACATCAGTTTGCCAGTGGCAGTGGCAATGGCAGTTGTAGTGGCAGTTGTAGTTATAGGCAGTCGGCAGCAGTAACGAATACTAAGAACGAAATTGTAGAGAAATCCCGAAACCCCAAAAGCCAAGAGCTAAAGGCAGCAGTAAAACTTATTCTGTCTTTTCATATTGATTTTCACCAGTAACCTTTTGGTAAGTTTTTAAAAGCTTTTCTCTGGTAAACATCTTTCCGTGTCCAGGCCAGAAATATTCCACTCCCGTATCCAGTAAAACTTTCCAACTTTGAATTAATTCCTTTTCATTATTTGCAAAAGGCGGATAAACAGATTTTCTCCTTATGTTAAAAGCGGTATCTCCCACAAAGGCATGTTTCCCTTCAAAAATAAAGGAAAGAGATCCTGCAGTATGTCCGGGAGTCGGTTGAATGAAAGCATTCACTCCAAACTCACTTAAATCATACTTTTCATTAATCAGAATATCAGGTTTAACGGGATCAAAGCTTCCATGGTTTTTAAGAAAAGTGTGTGCTAAGCTAATAATAAACCGGAAAAAGGGATTTGTGCCTTTTGGTAACTCCGTATATCCGGCAAGAAGAGAATCTCTATCTGTTTCATGTGCGATCACTTTAGCACCGGTACGTTCTTTCAATACGGGTAAACTACCGACATGATCGTAATGTGCATGGGTAAGAACAATAACAGCAATAGAAGACGGTTCCAACCCAATATCACTGATTGCCTTAAGAATTTTTTCTGCCTTATTTTTATTACCGGTATCAATAAGAATTGACTTATCGCCATTCTCAATAAGATATACATTTGCTGCCCTGGTGGTTATTCGATAAACATGTTCCATAATTATAACATCGTTTTTAAAAATTTTGAACTACATTAAACATATAAATGAGAAAATTTTTCCTAGTTCTGATCTTTATAAAAATCAGATTAGTATATTGAATTAAAACATTCATTTTTCATCTAAATTTTGATCGATATTGCCGTCCGGCAGCATATTATCAGGATGGGGAATAAAATGTTCCTCCTTTTGAAACCTTATACACGATTCCCAATCACCTTTGCAATACTGATCTATCCATTCTTTTGACAATCTTCCTGTATCATAAAATTTTTTTATGGGGCATACATAGAACCATCGGCAAGTTTGAGTTACGACATTAATTTTTCTGTATTCTTTTAAAAGCTGTTCATAAGTAGAACTGCCATGTACTACATTTGCAGGATGGCGCAAAGGCAAAATCTTTTTGTCCTGAGCTACAATAAGCTGACCGAAAAGAGAAGGAAATTGGTTTCTATCAGGGATTCTCTGTTTATATAGAGAGAGAAGGTGCTTTGTAGCATGGTATCCCAGAGGAATTAAAAACTCTGCTTCTCCAAGTTCGATTTCTTTACTTAAATATACATTGCAAGTATCAATTTCTTCTTGCTTTGGCTTTCGGCATTTTGGCAAGAAACACTTAACCATATTGGTCATATATACCCGATCTCGCTTCAAACCAATCTTCGCAAACAATTCATCCAATACTTTCCCGGAAGGCCCGACAAACATTCTTCCTTTTTGATCTTCCTCCCGGCCGGGGGCTTGAGCAATAAACATAAGCTCTGAATTCACATTTCCTTCTCCGGGCAAGGCATGAGTTCTTGTTTTATATAACCGGCAAAGTTTACACCGTCTGATTTGTTTTGCCAAGTGTTCTATTTGTTCTGAATTATCATCCACCTGTAAACTAATTTTAAGAAAAACAAGTATAAGAATACCTTAGCATTAAGTATTTTTATAAATTTATCCTAAATTGAAAGAAAAAACAACTCTATTCCATGAGAAAAAATCCACTAAAAAAAAGGATAGAACATTTTTTCACCTATAAATTATGGTCAATTCCGATAGCCAACCAAATTAGAAGCCAAAGAATATTGTTAAAACTATTACGAATTTTAGCCTTAGCATTTCGGGGGTTCAAGGAAGATAAAATTAGCTTGCGGGCTTCAGCTCTAACCGTATTTTCTTTAATGGCAATAGTTCCGGTTGTAGCAATGGCTTTCGGTATAGCCAAAGGTTTTGGCCTTAAAAAATACATTGATGAACTCAGATTATATCTTGAAGAAAATTTGCTTGCCAATGTTGAAAGCCAACAGGAGATTATAGACCAGATCTTCGAATTTGCTAATTCCTTTCTTGATAATACAAAAGGCGGATTAATTGCTGGCATAGGACTCGTAATTCTACTTTGGTCGGTTCTGAAAGTTTTTGGCAATATTGAGAGTTCGTTCAATGCAGTATGGCAAATCCGCAGATCCAGAACATGGCTGAGGAAATTCAGCGATTACTTTTCACTTATGCTTATAGGGCCAATTTTAATTGTAATCTCAAGTAGCGCCACAATATTTGTCATTACCCGCATGGAAGAAATTGCTGCTAATATGGAAGTTATATCTTTTATGGAACCGATTATTCTGTTTCTTATCCGACTAATTCCGTATGCACTCATTTGGCTCTTGTTTACATTTTTATACATGTTCATGCCCAATACCAAAGTAAAATTCCGCTCAGCTCTCATTGGGGGCATTGTAGCAGGTTCTATTTTTGCTCTTACTCAATGGCTATATATAAATTTCCAGATAGGAGTATCAAGATATAATGCAATATATGGTAGTTTTGCTGCTTTACCCCTTTTTATAATCTGGCTGCAGGTTAGTTGGCTTATAGTCCTACTCGGAGCTGAGATAGCCTTTGCAGAGCAAAATCTGGATCAGTACGAATTTGAAACAGATATTGAAAATATGAGTAACTACAGTAAAAAAATCCTGGCATTGATTATAACTCATTTAATGGTACATAATTTCAAAGATGCAGAAAAACCACTAACAGCAGAACAAATTTCACAAAAACTTAAAATTCCTATGCGGCTTGTGCGAAAAATATTATATGAACTTGTAGAATGCCGGATTTTATCAGAAATTATAAGCCCTGACACAAAAGAACGGGCCTATCAACCAGGCCAGGACGTTGACAATCTATCAATCGCTTACGTATTAAATAAATTAGATCATTTAGGAAAGGATCGAATTCTATCTATAAACGGGAAAGAACAAGAAAAAATTAAAGAAATCGTCGATGGTTTTTCTGAAACTGTAAACCAAACAGAAGCAACAAAACTGCTTAAGGAGATAAACTAGGTAATTGAGTAAATTTAGTGGAGTGAGTTGATTTAGTGGAGAAAGGCAGCACTATAAGTACGATATAACCTTTTATTACGTCTGGTATTTTCTAATATATTGATTTAAAGAATAAGAGTTATACATTTTTACTTCGAATTATGTAGAACAATTTGTTTATCCATTACATGCTGCATGTTCAATGCCTGCAGAGTGCTTACTCATCAACAAATTGATGGACATTTTAATATTTGCCTCTACTTCTGAAACTGCCTATCTTATTCACTTATTAAACTTAATTAACTTAATCAACTTAATTAACCTATACGACAATATAATGAATTTCATAAACTTGACCCTGCCTTTATAAACAACCAGAAAAACTACCGTGCCTTCTGCTTTGAATAATAAGCATTAGCAGTTTCTTCTAGCTCTTTATACCATTCTTTACCGTACTTTCGGATCAAAGCTTCAGCCGTAAACTTATAAACAGGTACACCTTCCATATTACCTTTAGTAACTGCATGTTTGCAAATATCCCACACATGATAATTTATTGCATCCAATCCACCTGTCTTCTGAATACGAATGGGATATAAGTGGCATGAAATAGGCTTTCTAAAACTAACTTTGTTATCAAAATAAGCGTTTTCAATAGCACATTTGGCAATGCCATCTTCAAAAACCGCGTATGCACATTCTTCTCCATATACAAGAGGTGTTTCAAGCTCACCATCCGAGCTTCTTATAACACTTCCCTGTTTTTCAATTTCTTTCCAACCCACTTCGCGCATGTAGGGTTTAACTTTATGAACTATTTTATTCATTATCTCTTCTTCGTCTTCTTCAACAGGTGCTCCGGCAACACCCTCCACACAACACATTCCCTTGCATTGTTTTAAGTCACATACAAACTTTTGTTCAAAAAGATCCAGACTCACAATTGTCTCGCCAATCAATACCATATCTAAAAATTTTCTATTATTCAACAAGTGATTTACCTGTCATGTCGGAAGGTGCAGGAACATCTAATATATCTAATAATGTAGGCGCTACATCTGCTAATATTCCCTGCCTAATCGACTTAAACCTATCAGAGACAACAATAGAAGGAACAGGATTCGTAGAATGAGCAGTATTTGGAGAACCATCATCATTTAAAGCGTTATCAGCATTTCCATGATCTGCGATTATATATGCATCATAACCATTGTTTTTCGCGGCTTCAACGACATCCTTTACGCAACTATCCACAGCTTCGATGGCCGTCCGGATTGCTTCATAAACACCTGTATGCCCAACCATATCTCCATTAGCAAAATTCAAGCAGATGAAATCCATTTCCTGGTTGTTTAACTCTTCCACAACAGCATCTCTTACTTTAAAAGCGCTCATTTCAGGTTTTTCATCGTAAGTGCGCACTTCCTGGGGAGAAGGAATAAGAATACGCTTTTCATTTTCAAACTCTTCTTCTCTTCCTCCCGAGAAGAAAAAAGTTACGTGCGCATATTTCTCAGTTTCTGCAATACGCAGTTGTTTCTTTCCATGTTTTGCAAGTGTTTCGCCTATCGTATTAACAATGTTCTCCTTCTCATAAATAATTCTGATATTCTTAAAGGTTTCATCGTACCGGGTCATTGTGAGGTAATACAGCGGCATGGATTTCATATCTTGCTCAGGCATATCTTTTTGGCTAAGAGCTATTGTAATTTCACGCAGGCGGTCTGTTCTAAAATTGAAACAAATAACAACATCATTTTCATTAATTGTACCAACAGGACTTCCACTTTCATCGACAGAAACAACGGGTTCAATGAACTCATCGGTAATGCCTTCATCATAAGATTGCTGAATAGTAGTTATTATGTCCTGAGTTTTCTTTCCTTTTCCGTGAACAAAAAGGTCATAAGCTTTTTTTATTCTATCCCATCGTTTATCTCTATCCATACCATAAAAGCGCCCTACTACAGAAGCAATTTCACCATTGGAATTTTTTAAATGGTTCTGAAGATTTTGTATGTAGCCTTTCCCGCTGTATGGATCTGTATCCCTGCCATCAGTCAGGGCATGAATATAAACGTTATCAAGCCCGAAATCCTTTGTTAAATCGCATAACTTATACAAATGCTTATCAGAGGAATGAACACCTCCGTCAGAAACTAAACCGATGAAATGTACCGATTTATTATTTTTCTTCGCATATTCGAAAGCATCGGTAAGCACCTTGTTTTTATCAAAGGAACCATCTTCAATAGCTTTGTTAATACGAACCAAGTCCTGGTAGACAATTCTTCCGGCACCAATATTCAGGTGGCCTACCTCAGAGTTTCCCATTTGCCCTTCAGGCAATCCTACATTTTCTCCTGAAGTTAATAATTGTGAAGCAGGGTAATTTTCCTGCAGTTGATCCATATAAGGAGTATTTGCAGCATGGATAATATCGCGATTCGTCTGGTCACCAATTCCCCAACCATCCAATATTAGTAAAATAGCTTTTCTTGTATCCATAGTTAGAGTATTTTTAATATTATTATTTAATGATTATAACACAAATGAGTTATGAAAAGTTTTTCTCAGAAGGCATAATAAATACAACTCAAAATTAATAAAATAAAAAATCACCGGTATTAAGCCGGTGATTTTTTATAAGTTTATTCAAAAAATAAAGCTATTTTATTCTTCTTTTCCTTTCTTCTCAAATTCTTTAGGGAACCACTCTTCAACAACATCTCTGTTATTTTTATACCATTCTTTAGCTGCTTCTAATTCATCTTCTGAATTCTCTACCTTATCCATAAGGTCATAAAGTTCTTTTTCCTTCAAATTGAAATTAGAGAAGAATTTGTAAAGAATAGGATAATTTTCTTTAAATCCTGTTCTTGAAACGATAGCACAAACATCTTTTGGATAAATTTCTTTTGGATCATCCAGATATTTGAGATCATAATCAGCCCACATAAAATGTGGTTTCCAGCCAGTAATTATAATAGGTTCTTCTTTATCATAATCTCTCTTAAGAGAAGCCATCATAGCTGACTGACTCGAAGTAACCTGCTTATAATCAAGGTCGTATTTTTCAATAGCTTTTTCGGTATTTCCGTGAATACCTGCTCCGCTTCCAATACCTATTATTTTGCCATCAAATTTATCAACGTGGTCGTTCAAATCCTCAATTGATTCAACATCTACATAATCAGGTACAACTAAACCAGTAGTACCGCCACTGAAAGATTCGCCAATTTTTACAAGGTCATCACCATATTTATCCCAATAATCTTCATGGGTATGTGGGAGCCAGGCATCTAACATAAGATCAGCATCACCCTTTGCTAAAGATGCATAAATTGGGCCTGGTTCAAGAGGAGTAATTTTAGTATCATATCCTTCTTCATCAAGAATAGCTTTTGCAAGATGCGTGAAGGCAATACCTTCAGCCCAGTTTGGGTAAAGAATTTTGACCTGTTCAGACTTTTCTCCTTTTTGATCATCTTTTTTAGCTCCCTGCTTACAAGCAGTAAAGCTCAAAACAGCAGCTCCAAGTAGAACTGCTAAGGTTGTTTTTAGATTAAATTTTAGTTTTTGCATAGTTAACTTCTCCTTTTTTGGTTAGTAAATAGTTATAAAATTTTATTCTTCATCAGAAATTTGTTTTCGCGAAATACCTAATGATTGTGTTACACGGTCCAAGAAAATAGCCAAAATAACGATACCTACTCCGGCTTCAAATCCCAGGGCCATATCAGCTTTAAGAATTCCTTTGTACACAGCCTGGCCTAAACCGGCAGCTCCAACCATGGAAGCAATAACAACCATAGATAAGGATAGCATAATTACCTGGTTTACACCAGCTAAAATAGTTGGTTTTGCAAGTGGTATTTGAACTTTATACAAAAGTTGCCTTTTTGTACAACCAAATGCCAAAGAGGCTTCGACCACATCCTTTTGTACATTACGGATTCCTAAATTTGTAAGCCTTACAGCAGGAGGCAATGAGAATACAATTGTTGCAATAACTCCCGGTACATTACCTACACTAAAAAATATAATTGCCGGAATAAGGTACACAAAAGGCGGGAGTGTTTGCATAAAATCAAGTATTGGCCTGATAAATTTCTCTGCTGTATCATGCCGGGATGCATACACTCCTAAAGGAATTCCTATAACTAAAGCAATCAAAGCTGACACCAGAATAAGTGCAATAGACTGCATGGTCTCCTCCCAATATCCCATAAGCTGAAGAAGAAGCAGGCCTAAAATGGTAAAGATAGCCATTCCTCCACCAGCTTTCCAGGCTCCTTTAGTATAAAAGTTATGGCCTTTCGAAGTCATTAAATAAGCAATAATGGCGAAAATTAAAATCATAATGTAGGGGTGTGGATATAGTAAAACATCCTGCAATGTGGTTACCATCGCGTCAACGCCGACAGTTATACCGTCAAAAAAACCGGAAGCATTTGCAGATAACCAGTCCACACCATCTTCAACCCAATCTCCTAAAGGCAATTTTATATCAATCATAAGTCAATTCCTCCTTCTTTTCTTATTTGTTGTACTTCATTTCTTTGTTTACCAATCATCTCCGCAATCACAGTTGAATGCACAACTACCCCTATAAGTTTTTTATTTTCATCGACTACAGCCAGATTTAGATTCGTATCCAGAAATAAAGGCAAGAGTTCAGCGACCGGTGTATCAGGAGTAACGGCTGTTACTTCTTCTTTAGTATACATATATTCCTTGATATCTCGTATTCCTTTATCTTCCATTTCTTTCATGTCATCATCTTTCACAAATCCAATGAATTTGCCACCTTCATCAATAACAGGCAAGGAAGTAACACCGGCATTACTCATTTTTCTGAGTGCAGCCCGTGGGCCGTCTTGTTTAATTCTCACATTAGCAGGGTTATTAAACATTACTGTATTTGCAGTAACAATACCGCCCCGGTCTACGTTCTCCACAAACGCTTTTACATAATCATTCGCGGGATTAGTAAGGATTTCTTCAGGAGTTCCGGTTTGAACCATCAATCCGTCTTTCATAATAGCGATACGGTCGCCCAATTTAAGAGCTTCATCAAGATCGTGGGTAATGAAAAGGATAGTCTTCTGAACTTTCTCCTGGAGGTCAAGCAACTCATCCTGCATATTGGCACGGATAAGCGGGTCGAGAGCGCTAAAAGCCTCGTCCATAAGCAATATTTCCGGGTCTGTTGCGAGGGCTCTTGCAAGGCCTACTCGCTGCTGCATGCCACCGCTTAGCTGGCCCGTCATCTTTTCTTCATAACCTTCAAGGCCAACTGTCTTAATAACTTCATATGCTTTGTTGATGCGGGTTTCTTCATCAACACCCTGAATTTCCAGGCCAAAAGCGACATTAGAACTTACCGTCCGGTGTGGCAATAATCCGAAATGCTGAAACACCATAGTCATTTTTTCACGGCGGTATTTCATACGCAGATCATGTTCACTCAGCTCAATTACATCCTGTCCGTCTACATAAATATGCCCGCTTGTTGGTTCTATAAGTCGATTAAAACACCTTAGCAATGTGGATTTTCCACTACCGGATAATCCCATCACAACAAAAACTTCGCCTTCTTTAATTTCGAGGTTAGCCTTGTTTACTCCAACCGTACATCCGGTTTCATTTAGTATTTCTACTTTATTTTTTCCTTCTTTGAGTAAATCTTGTGCTTCTTTCACTCTTTTGCCAAAGATAACACTAAGATCTTCAACTTTTATTTTACTCATAATTTTATATAAATATTCGGTATCATTCAAAAATATGGAAAATTATTTATAATTAAAAACATTTCATCACCGAATTCAAAATCCCGTCCTGAAAAACGGAAAAAACTCCTCATCCATTATAAAAAGGATAAGGAGTTTTATTTCAGTGCATTAAAGTTTCATTAGAAATAATAACCCATGTTGATGTTGAAACGTAAGTTCCAGTCCAGATCATCAGTGGATTCAGGAACTCCATTTCCGTCAGTATGTCCGGCTCCAAAACCTGTTCCAAAGCTATCAGTTAGCCATGCATGGTTTTTTCCCATAGCAAAGTCCACATAGGTGAAAATATTACCACTTGTAATTAAGAATCCGGGAACCAACATGTGGGAATCTGCGAAATCGTAGTCCTCACCCCCTACTTCCATTGATCCGTCTTTTGTCATAAGAGTATAATCGATATAAGGCTGGATATTAGAAATTGGTCCCATATCTACATCAATACCATAAGCAAGGCCAAGAGAAATCATATCTGCTCTTGCAGCAACTCCATCGCCATAATATGGATCTCCATAAGCTCCCATCTGTACTACATCCACGGTGTTGCCTTCATCATCTTTAGCTGCATAATCATAATTGGTGTACTGAAACTTGAAATTGAAATCCCCAAAGTTAGAATTAGCATGAACAGACATGGCATGTCCATATTCTGTTTCACCATTTTCACCAATTTCCGTATTATGAAGCCCTTGAATCTGACCAGAAACGCCAATCTCAGTGCCTTCAAAAAGCATATAACCTAAGCGTACATTAAACTGATTTAACTCACGAAGGGATGCCGAAATTCCTGAAGGACGAATGGAACCATCATCAGGTATCACATTGTAAGAATATGTTCCCGCTGCCGGGCCTCCAAATGATGCGCTTCCGTATGATGGGCCTGCAGGTTCAGCCTGACGGAAATAAGCTGCCTTAAGGTTAAGATTTTCAGAAATGTCATAATCAAATTTAACACCCATGTCATAATCATCTTCTAGACCAACATAATAAGGAGTTAAAAACCACCAGCTATGTGAATTAAAAGTAAGGTTACCAAAAGGAACCTGTGTAACACCAAGCTGCATATTCAGGTTATCTGAAAAATCATATCCAAAATACCCATGATGTATAAAATGCGTGTTAAAGGTGGGATAGAAACGATACTCAAAACTTAAGTTGATACCACCCATAGAGCCATCTACGTTCAAACGCCAGGTATCCCATGTAGCATAAGTACTGGTAGTTGTGGGGTCAGATTCGTAATTTTCACTGGCAATGTTATACCTTACAGCCCCACCAATGGTAAAACCTTCATCTTCTTCTTCATCCTGTGCATGAGACAGGTTTGGTGCAGCTAACAATGCTGCCATTAAAACTACTGTAAAAAATTTAATCATGTTTTTGGTTTTCATAATAATTCAATTTTTATGGATTAGTAAATAATTATAGTTTAAAAGCGTATCAAAAGTATAAAAAAAATTTTCGTGTTAAATACATTTTCATTGAATTTCGGTTTATAAGGTTAAAAATACAAAAAATATAAAACTGCAAGTCAGACTAATATATAAAAAATTAACAACTTTTAACAATATTTCTCAATTTAATTTGATTCCATAGAAATATAATCGTTTCTAAAGAAACCAATATGCTAATAACAACCTGATAAACAAAACACAATAAAAAGAATTCAACATAAACAGATTGTGATTATATTCTATAGAACTAATATTAAAAGAAGATGTGAAACAATCGAAAGGTTGGTTTGTTCAAAAAATATACAAAAAAAACCCTGCCGGGTTTGGCAGGGCTGTGGAGCTACCCGGAATCGAACCAGGGACACACGGATTTTCAGTCCGTTGCTCTACCGACTGAGCTATAGCTCCTTTGGTTTAGCGATTGCAAATCTAAGTAAAAAAATTCTTTTGCAAAATATTTTAAATACAATTTTTCACTTTTTCTTTATGTTTTTATCAGGAACAATTAATAAATATATACATTAGCTTGTTGAATTAAATTGAGTTAATAAGACACGTAAAATATTATGAAATATCAGACATACACCCTTTCCAACGGATTAAGAATTATTCATCTTCCAACGGATAATGAGGTTGCACATTGCGGCTTATTTATAAATGTGGGGTCAAGGGATGAACTTCCGTATGAAAAAGGAATTGCCCATTTTGTTGAGCATCTGATGTTTAAAGGAACAAAAAAACGGAAGGCTTTTCACATTCTTAGCAGAATGGATGACTCCGGTGGTGACATCAATGCCTATACGAGCAAAGAAGAAACCTGTATTCATTCTTCTTTTTTGAAAAACGATTACGAACGCTCCCTGGAATTAATGTCCGACATTATCTTTCACTCAATTTTTCCGGGAAACGAAATTAATAAGGAAAAAGAAGTGATTATAGATGAAATTAATTCTTATAAAGATACACCGTCGGAATTAATTTTCGATGATTTTGAAGAAATGGTTTTCAGTGAACAACCGCTCGGTTCAAACATTCTGGGAGATCCACAGCTTCTGAAAAAATTCACCAAACATGATATCGAACAATTTGTAAAACGAAATTATCACCCTGAAAAGATGGTGATTAGCTCTATTGGAAATATTTCTTTTCAAAAACTAATCAGTATAGCAAACAAATATTTTGGTGGGGAACCTTCTGATTCTTCAAAAGAAAAAAGAGAACATACAGCAGATTATCAACCTAAGGAATTAACGGTAGAAAAAAACACAAATCAAACACACTGCATTATCGGGAACATTTCTTATGGAATGCACCATCCAAAGAGAATTCCAATGGCGCTGCTCGAAAATATTATAGCAGGCCCGGGAATGAATAACCGGCTTAACATGTCGCTGAGAGAAAAGCTGGGATATGTTTACCATGTTGAATCAAACTATACGACTTTTTCCGATATCGGGCTTTTTTCGGTATACTTTGCAACTGACCCCGGCAAAAAAGAAAAATCGCTGGAACACATTTATAAAGAATTTACAAAACTAAGGAATCAAAAACTAGGTAAAATTCAACTCAGCAAAGCCAAAAAGCAATTATTCGGCCAAATTGCCATTAGTGCAGAAAATAAAGCCTCATTGATGCTATCGATTGGCAAAAGTTTTTTATTCACCGGTAAGGCAGATACTTTAGAAGAAATTTACCGGAAAATTGATAGTATCACCTCAGACGACATTCTACTTGTTGCCAATGAAGTATTAGAGCCCAAAAAACTATCAATTTTGACTTATGAATGAGATAACTAATCAGGATTTTTCTTCCCTTGAGGAATATATAAGAAAGTATTCACATGATGAAGATTCTGTATTGTATGAACTTTTCAGGGAAACAAATAAGAAGGTGCTGCAGCCCCGAATGCTTTCCGGCCATATACAGGGCAAAATGCTGGAAATGCTCACCCGGATGATAAAACCTCATAAAATGCTAGAGATCGGAACATATACCGGATATGCTTCTATCTGTATTGCAAGGGGATTGCCAAAAAACGGTATTTTACACACTATTGAAATCAATGATGAGCTTGAAGATTTTATCCGGTATTATTTTGAAAAAGCCGGAGTTCAGGAAAAAATACACCTTCACTTAGGCAAAGCACAAGACATCATTCCTGAAATTAACGAGAAATTTGATTGTGTTTTTATCGATGGAGATAAACGCGAATATCCGGAGTATCTGCAATTTTGTAAAGAATATATAAATAACGGCGGATTTATTATAGCTGATAATGTTCTATGGGATGGTAAAGTATTGGAAGAAAAACAAAGTGCAGATAAACATACGCAGGGAATACAAACATTTAACCAGCAAGTTGAAAGTGACCCGGAATTGTTTCAGGTTATTTTTCCGATAAGAGACGGACTCATGATTATACAGAAAGAATCTGACAAATAGCGATCCGGAAGCTCCGTCAGAAGCGATATTTTAATAGAAGAATCTTCAGCTTAGCTCTTAACAGCATAAGCACTCTTTTAAGAATAATTATTCATTGCTCTTTCTCTACAATTTGTGGATGAGGGTTTCATTTTGTAAATTTGTAAAACTATAAACTAAAACAAAAAAACAATGGATACTCAATCAACCATATTAGTTCCTCTTGACCACAGCCCGCAGTCACTGGCAGCTTTTGGATATGCTAAAGTTATAGCAAAGGCAACAGATTGTAGCTTAACTTTGCTTTACGTCATTGAGGAACCGGGCTTCTTCACAAAAACTAAAATAAAAAAAGACCAGAAAGAGGAAATCAGAAAGGAAGCAATAAGCAGCTTACAAAAAGTAATCGATGAAGATAAAGAATTAAAAAATAAATCGATTCAAGCCACTCCAATGGTTAAAGAAGGCAAAGTGTATAAGAAAATCATTGAAACGGCCCAGGAAATAAAACCCGACTTTATTATTATGGGGAGGTCGGATGAATCGGATTTTAAGAAAAATATTACCGGAACCAACACGCACCATATTGTAAGTGAAGCCCAGGCACCCGTAATTACGATCAAAGGAATACAAGAAATTACCACAAAAGAGCATATTCTTTTGCCTCTTGATCTGACGAATCCAATAGAAGAAAAATTAGCAAAGGCTATCGAAATAGCTCGTTATTTTAATGCACATCTGAGTATATTATCTGTTCTTCAGTCAAGATGGTTAAGTAAGAGGATTAAAGCACAAAAATGCTTGTCACGTATAGAAAATATTCTGAAAAAATATGAAGTTTCTTGTGATACTAAGCTTATAGTAAATAAAAAACAGCCGGTTCACGATTTAATTATCAAATATGCCAAGGAAATCGATGTCGATCTTATTATGGTAATGACTCAACAGGAGAAAGAAATTCATAAATTCTTTATCGGCTCTACTGCTCAGGAAATTATTAATGATGCTGACAGGCCGGTGATTAGTATTCTCCCGCATCCTGAAATAAAACTAGAGAATGTACATTATATATTCAAAAATGTACTGGACCCCTTGCATGTGTATAAATAACATAGAAGTTCATATTACCCGAAAATAATGTGGATAAATCAGTCCAAAATTCTTATATTGTAAAAAAGAATTTCTATTGCAAACAGAAATAGTTTATGAATTATTCGGGTTAAAATATTGTTGTAGGGTTGATATGCAGCAATAAAACAATAAACACAGCAAGTAACGCAAAAATATAACTTACAATGGAAAAGATCAATCTTTACAACAAATTTCAAAAAATAAAAGATTATTGGAATCCAAGAATTGTTGGTGAACTTAACAATCAACACCTTAAAATCGTTAAGGTAAAAGGTAAGTTTGTCTGGCACAAACATGACAATGAAGATGAAATGTTCATTGTCTGGAAAGGTATCCTGCAGGTAGAACTTCCTGATAAAACTGTAGAAATGGGTGAAGGTGAATTCATTATTATTCCAAAAGGCACAAAACACAGAACTGTTGCTCACCAGGAAGCAGAACTACTCCTGTTTGAACCAGCAGGAACAATTAATACAGGTAATGAAAGAACAGACTTGACAGTAAAAACTCCGGAGAAAATCTGATACAAAACCCACTTTTCACATAAACAACTAAAATTAAACACCTCTTTTTTAAATTGTTAAAGCAGGAAAATCTGCCGTATTGATCATTTTAGATAAGAGATAATGCTTATTCCAACTATTCCAAATCAAAATAGAAACCTATTCTATTTATGGGTGACGATGGAGCTTTATCTTCAAAACAATTCCACTTAGTTGTTCTAGCTTTGGTTGCACAATGAAAAGAAAAAGCTTTTCCTTTGATAGGCTGAAATAATTAACGTAAATTCGTAGAAATAAAAACAAATAATTTATGGTTACAAATGATTCAACATCTCCAGATCTGGAGCAATATGTGAAAAAACATTACAAGTCCATAATTTTGATTCTGGCAATCATTGTTATTGGCTTCAGTTCATTTTTCCAGATCGGAGCAGAAGAAGTTGGTGTTATCACCCGTTTCGGGAAGCATCAACGTACAGTAAACTCAGGCTTAAAAGCAAAAATTCCATTTTTGGAAAATGTATATAAAGTGCCTGTAGAGCGCCAAAAAAAGCAAGAGTTCGGCTTCAGAACAAGAGAGGCAAATGTCAAAACCGATTATGTCCGTTCTTCAGAGACAGAGGACGAATCGTTAATGCTGACAGGTGACTTAAACCTTGCGAATGTAGAGTGGGTTGTTCAATATCGTGTGGACAGGCCTTACAACTATCTTTTTAAGGTAAGAAACGCAGATAAAACACTCCGCGATATTTCAGAATCGATAACACGGCAGATTGTAGGAGACAGAACTGTAAACGAAGTTTTAACTGTGGGAAGAGCCGAAGTTGCAAGTAAAGTTAAAGCAAAAATCCAGGAGTTAAGCAGGGAATACTCACTAGGAGTTATAATCGCCCAGGTAGTTTTACAGGATGTAAATCCCCCGGAACCTGTAAAAGAAGCTTTCAACGCTGTAAACCAAGCTCAACAGGAAAAAGAAACCCTGATAAACCAAGCCAAGTCTGAATACAACAAAGTTATCCCCAGAGCGCGGGGGCAAGCGGAAGAAACTATTGAAAAAGCAGAAGGTTACGCAACCAAAAGAGTTAACAACGCCCAAGGTGAAGCTGCAAGATTCAATGCACTTTATAAAGAATACATTAAAGCGCCGGAGGTTACGAAGAAGCGGATATACCTCGAAACTATGCAGGATGTAGTTCCGAGACTTGGAGATAAAATCATTACCTCAGGGGAAGGCAATAATATGATTCCATTGATCCAAAAGCAACTCAAGGACTAAAACCAAACAAAAGAGAAAATCATGAAGAAGAAAAATAAAATACTGATAGCAGTTATAGTCATAATATTAGGCATAATTGTGTTAGCACAGAGTGCATATATTATAAAAGAAAGCGAACAAGTTGTGATTACTCAATTTGGGAAGCCAATTGGAGACCCAATAACAGAACCGGGTTTAAAATTTAAAACACCTTTCATCCATAAGGCTAATTTTTTTGATAAACGTTATTTGGAATGGGATGGTGATCCAAACCAGATTCCAACAAAAAATAAAAAGTTCATTTTTGTTGATACTTATGCCAGATGGCAAATTACAAACCCTCTCCAGTTTTACAAACGACTTACCAATGAACGCGGAGCACAATCACGTTTAGATGACCTGCTTGATGGCGAAACAAGGGATATTGTCGCTAGCCATAGCCTGAAAGAAGCTATACGGAGTACTAACCGAAAAGCTACGAGTGCAGGAAAAATTAGCGAATTAATAGATGATTCCCTTCCCGATATCGAATATGGAAGAACAGAACTTCAGGAGATGGTTCAGGAATCTGCCAATGAACAAACCGAGGATCTGGGAATTAAAGTTCTTGATTTCAGGTTTAAACGTATTAATTACGTACAAGATGTAAGAGACCGTGTATTTGACCGCATGAAAAGCGAACGATACAGAATTGCGGACAAATTTACTTCTGAAGGAGAAGGAGAAGCTTCTGAGATTAATGGTAAAAAAGAAAGAGAATTAAACCAGATTCAATCAGAAGCGTATAAAAAGGCAGAGAAGATAAAAGGTGGCGCAGATGCGAGAGCTGCCAATATCTATGCAAGTGCATACAACAAATCCAACAGTTCCAAAGATCTTTACGATTTCCAAAAATCTATGGAAACTTTTGAAATGACATTCGATACAAGCACAACTATAATCATGTCAACAGATAGCGAGCTGTATAAATATCTGAAAAGCAAGCAATAATATCTGATTTCATAAAATAAAAAAGATCTCCTTAAACAAGGGGATCTTTTTTTTATTTTATGGAATTTAAGGTGCTCAAAAAAGAATTAAGAATCCAGAACAAGCCAAGCCCGTTAGGGCTGAAATATCGGTAAAAACATCATGTCTGTGATTTCCCAGTCCCGTCAGGGACGGAATATTTATAGGGCAAATTCCCATAATCTTTACTTTACAGAAAATGAAAAACATGCCGTGCCTACGGCACTTAGGGTGGCGTGGTGACTTTTTTCTACCAAAATATCGTCCCTAACGGGACTAAAATTACCGAGCCAAGATCTAATCGAAAGGCTGATATTCTATTTCTAAATTAGAATTCAATAAAAATTCATCTTATCAATAAAAACATTGGAGTTACCCATATAACTGGAGTAATCTTTCTCACAACACGGAACCTGAAACCCGGAACTCGAAACAACTGAATCAAAACCGGACAACGATCTTATTTAACGACACTGTAATATGGCGATCTTTATAATGAAAAAAACACCCTGCGGTGAATCCTATTATCGAGCCCAGCACTACGTCGGAAGTCCAGTGATCGTTCTTGTAAACCCTGCTGAAAGCTACTGACAATGGAATGGCATAAAGCCACCTTGAATATTCCTCGGCATAAGGAGTAATGAAGGCAAAAGCCAATGAGGCATGTCCTGATGGCAACGATTTGTAGGAGTTATTGCGCCAGGCAACTGGGTCAAAATGATACGGCCCCTTCTGTTTATAAGGCCTTGCACGGCTGAATGACAGCTTCATAAACTCCGTCGCTAAAGCCGTAACGCCGATACTCTTAAAGGCATTCCAGGAGGTGGTTTTAAGTGTTTCATCATCAAATAAGTAACCTGAGCCCAACAAAAGAGCATTCACCGGAACAACAAGTTTTTTACTCCCTCCATAATTCGCATAATCGGTAAAATCATCAATATAACTATTCTGATTATGATTAACAGAGTTTTGAATTGATTCATCCATAAAAAAGGAAGATGCGAATAATGCAGTTGAAGCTATTCCAAACCGGGCCATTATTTTCCTTTCTGAGGAGTCTAACATGGGAGTTTGGGATTGAGCTGATAAAGAAATAAAAATAACCAACATCCCTGTCAACGCATACTTTATGTTACAATAATAATTAGAAAACTTCATAGATTTTTACGATGTTAATCATAAAACAGAAAAACTTACCTCCCAAAATTACTTATACAGATTCCCAAATTATAAAGTTTTTTCAGAAAAATAGATGTTTTGTCCGGTACTTCTTTCAATTAAATTATGAAGATTATAAATCTGTTTTTTAAAGGTTTTCTGTCATTTATCAGAGAATTTAAAAGCAAATTGAACATATTAACACATTTAGATGTTTTGTATAAAAATTAAATAGATAAGAAAACCTAAAAAAGATTCATTATGAAAACACAACATTTAATACTGGCACTTTTAATGACTATTGCATCAATATCTGTCTCAGCACAGGATGAAGTCAAGTCAGAGAAATTTTATTTCAGCAAAACTGTTGAAGGAAACATCGAAGAAGTTACTCCCAAAGTAAAATCAGTCTTGAAAGAACAAGGCTTTAGCGTCATCACAGAAATCGACATGAGTAAAACCCTTAACGAAAAAATTGATGGTGTGAACATGAATCCATACCGCATTCTGGGAGCCTGCAATGCAAAATATGCATGGGAAACAATACAGAAAGAAGAAAATATCGGAGTGTTTTTACCATGTAAACTCATTCTTAAACAAAAAAGTAACAACACAACAGAAGTAGTAGCTGTCAATCCCTCAAAACTCATGAAAATGCTTGGTAATGAAGAGTTAAATCTTATTGCCGATGATGTGAGCACGAAATTCAAAAATGCGCTTAAAAACTTGTAAACGATGTAGTGCTATAGTACAGTTGGTAGATGGTAGATAGTTAGTAGCGATTTGGCAACAGTTAAAGGCAATAGAATTCATTTCCCGGCTAGCAATGAGATAATTAAAGTAAATTGAGTTGACTGAGTTAATTGAGTAGAGAAAGTGGTTCGGTTATTCAACTCAACGGGAGTATTCAAAAAGGGAGTATTCAAAAAAGTGTTAATACTGAAATATTAGTTTTTATAGAATCTGTCTACCCTGCTTTTTTCCTTTTTACCGTTTTTCCGGGTCCAAATCTGTTTGATTTTAATGATAATGCGATGGATTCCAAGAGGTTGCTTACCTATAATTATGCCTATATATTCATAATTCATCCATTTAATCGATTTTAATTCCTACTTGATTTCTTATCTATAATTATCTATTTTCGAAGATATTTTAATAGAAACATTATCAAACCTGGTAATACAAATATCATGGAACTTCAATACCCACGTTTTTTTGCACGCTTCTACGATGTCATTTATCAAAACCTGAGAGACAGTGTAGATAACAACTTTTTCCTACAAGAAATTGAAAAAACAGATGGTAGCATTTTAGAAGTTGGTGTTGGAACCGGCAGATTGTTCATTGAGGCTTTAAACCGCCAGGCAGACATCTACGGGATAGATATGAGCACTTCAATGATAGAGGTTCTTAAAAGTAAAATTAACCGCCAACATTATTTTCGAATTGAAGAAAACAACGTATTGAACTTTCAACATGAAAATCATTACTGCCTCATTATTGCACCTTTCAGAGTATTTATGCATCTGCTTACAAAAGAGGAACAAATTCAGGCAATCAATAATATTTACGATCACCTTCATCCCGGAGGAAGATTCATCTTTGACACTTTTGTCCCTGATCCGGATAAACTCAAAAAAGGTGCTATAGATGAAATGGATTTCGAAGGCGAATACATGCCGGGAAGAAAACTCAGGAGATATGTTACTACTAAACCGGATCTAATAAACCAACGTATAGATATTGCTTTTCGATTGAAATGGGATGAAGATGACGGTTTTAAGCAAGAAAGATGGGAGGTCCCATTACGGTTTTTCTTTCGTTATGAGCTAGAGCATCTTATAGAAAGATCAAAATTTCAGGAAAATTATCACATATATGGAGATTATAGTAAAAATGAGTTAACAAAAAACTCAACAGATTTTGTAATAGAATGCCGGAAACAATGAAAATTCAAAATATTTGTGTTCTTTTGTACACATTCGAAAAATATTAAGACTACTATGTGTAACAACATAACACATTGATATACAAATCAATAAAACCAATAAACATGTCCAACTCTTTCAAAGCTCTTAGAATCCATGAAGAAGCAAATAAGCAATATAAAACCACTATTGAAACAAAATCCATCGATGACTTACCACAGGGAGATACGCTAATAAAGGTGGAATACTCCTCTTTGAATTATAAAGATGCACTTTCAGCATCAGGAAACAAAGGAGTTACAAAAAACTATCCTCATACTCCCGGAATTGATGCAGCAGGAATAATAGAAAAATCGGAAAACACCAAATTTTCCAAAGGAGACAGAGTAGTTGTCACCGGATTTGACCTTGGAATGAACACATGGGGTGGATATTCTGAATACATAAGAGTACCATCTGACTGGGTGCTTCCTTTGCCTGAAAACCTCAGCACAAAGGGAGCTATGACACTTGGCACGGCAGGAATGACAGCAGGATTGTCAATTTCAGAACTATTCTTAAATAAAATCGAAGAAGACGGCAAAGTTATTGTCAGTGGAGCAACCGGTGGTGTTGGATTGATTTCCCTTGCAATTCTTGCATCCCAAGGATTTAATGTAACAGCAGTTACGGGTAAAAAGGATATGCATTCTATTTTAACGGAAATTGGAGCCAATAAAATCATTAGTCGGGAAGAATTGCAGGAAAATGCAACCAAACCATTATTAAAAGGTGAGTATTCGGGAGCCATAGACGTAGCAGGAGGTAAAACCCTCGACAGCATTCTAAAAAGATTGAAATTTGACGGCATTGCCATATGTTGTGGATTAGTTGATTCACCGAAACTTGAAACAACAGTTTTCCCTTTTATTCTCAGGGGTATACGATTAATTGGCATTGATTCAGCAGAATCGGACTTAACATACCGTGAAAAAGTCTGGCGAATGTTCGCCAACGAATGGAAGATAAAATTGCCCGGGGAACTTATCACTGAATGTAATATGGAGACACTCCCCTCCTACATCAGTCAAATTTTAGAAGGAAAAATTAAAGGAAGAATTATTGTTAAAATTTAGCATGAATAATTCAGGTTAAGTCTATTTTCAAATAGCCAAGTTTTAAAAAACATAAACTCAATAAAATATTGTTCTATTGTTGCATTGTTAAATTGCTTTTTGAGATTTATGGAAGAACATTCTTTTGGAAAAACTCAAAACAAACAAGTTTTAAACAGAAATAATCTCCTATATCCATTGTATTATGGAATTTAATTAATATATTCGTATCAATTTACTTCGATTTTATAATTTATTTAAAACATCATGAATTATGGAAAAATCTTTTAAAAGAAAAAGCAACATTCATATAATTATAGCCATTCTCGGGCTGATTCTGTTAATTAATATTATTCGGATTCAGAATTACTTATGGATTCTTGACGGACCGGTCTTAATAGTTTCGATAATTGCTGTTTTAGTCGGTGGTTGGGGAATATTAGTTCCTTATATCAAAATTGATGAAAAACAGATAAAAATATTTACCTCTATAATAAAAATCCATAATGTGGGGGTTGGTGAAATCAAAGAATTCTATGTTAATGACAAAAACCAAACTATCGAGATAAGAACTGCAGACAAAACTTATGAGATAAAATTAAAAAACGTCAAAGAATCTGAACGCCAACAATTAAAAGATGAAATAGAGAAAGCATCACCATAGGCACTTTCAGAAGCAGAGGCAAATATTAAAATGACCATCAATTAGCTAATGAGTAAGCAGTAGGCACTCAGCAGTAGGCAGTGAATATGCAGCACATAATGTATAAACAAATTGCCCTCCATAATTCGCATTAGAATAACCTAAAGTTTTGTGAGTTCTTTTCAGATGTCGATAATTCCGCAACCTCGTTTTTTAATAATC
>JBNJFT010000003.1:28695-34781 GCA_051747065.1 Bacteroidota bacterium
ATAAACAAATTGCCCTCCATAATTCGCATTAGAATAACCTAAAGTTTTGTGAGTTCTTTTCAGATGTCGATAATTCCGCAACCTCGTTTTTTAATAATCTCAGTTAATTTTAGTGCTGGAAATCATTACTTAGTTATGTAATACGCTAATAATTAACGCATTGCGTCTTTCTGAATGCGCCTATAAAATTTGAACGAATAAAATTTATGTTTCATAAAATCGAATCACTGAATAAGAAATTTGAGTTGCCTTCTTTTGCAATATCGGAGATAAGCTCCTTATTACTTTCTGAATTTTTTCCGGCCACTACGCTCCGTATTGAAAAAACTCTTAATGCATCAAAAACAGATAAAGTCGCTTTTGCAGAATCCTTTCGGCCGGTGAAGGGTAACGTATCCGGGCCTCTCTGGCACAAACTATTAATATTTACTCTGGCTGTCTGATTCACTAATGGGTCGATTAGGCTTGCAATTGTATCGGGATTTTTCCCAAAAACACTTACCTGTTGACCATAATTTGAATTACGGATATACTGCAAGGGTTCTTCAACACTATCAAAAGGGATAATTGGAATAACGGGACCAAATTGTTCTTCATGATAGATTTTCATTTTATCATTAACAGGATAAAGTGCAGCCGGATAAAAAAGAGTTTCATTCATTTTCCCACCATTCTTATTAATGATTGAGGCACCGTGTTTTTGCGCATCCTCTACCAAATCAGCAAGATAATCAACCTTAGCTTCTTCCGGCAATGGTGTAATAAGCACATTTTTTTCCCAGGGCATACCAACTCTGATCTCATCCATCTTCTTACTCAATCTTTCCAGAAACCGGTCAGCAAGGGAAGAATGTACAAACAAAATTTTAAGTGCCGTACACCTTTGTCCGTTAAAAGTCAAAGCTCCGGCAAAACACTCATCTACACTGGATTCCAGGTCAGCATCCTTAAGAATAATTCCCGGATTTTTAGCTTCAAGCCCGTACACCTCATTAAGTCTGTTCGGTTTTGGATGATAAGATCTTAAAACATTTGCAACTTTACTTGAACCGATAAAAGCCAACACATTAACTTTACCCGATTTAAGGATCGGAATTACAACGTCTTCGCCTCTTCCGTAAATCGTATTAATTACACCTTTCGGAAAACAATCCTTAAAAAGTTCAAGCAAAGGCTCGTGTAAAAGCACCCCATGCTTCGGTGGTTTAAAAACAATTGAATTTCCCATCATCAAGGCCGGAATAAGAGTTGCAAAAGTTTCATTTAGCGGAAAATTAAAAGGCCCCATACACAATACAACTCCCAAAGGTGTTCGTCTTATCTGAGCAACAATATTTTCTTCTATATTAAATTTTGAAGAATCTCTGTCCAACACTTTCAACTCCTTTATGGTATCAGAAATATTTCTAACAGTACGGTCAAATTCCTTAATTGATTCTTCCTCAGGCTTTCCAATTTCCCACATCAACAATTTAACCAATTCATCTTTTTTCTTCTGAAAACGGTTCAAAAAATCGATCAAATAACTAATTCTGTCTTCAATTTTCATTGTTGCCCACTGGCCTCTTCCGTGATCAAAAGATTCTTCAGCAGCATTAAGCGCTTGCAGGGCAGTGTTTTTGTCCATTAGAGGATATCGCCCGATTAACACGCTGTTATTAGTTCCATTATTCTTTAAAAGTACCGGAGAATACACTTCCTGCTGATCTCCTTGCCATTTTCTTAATTCACCGTTGATCAGAAATAAATCCTGATTAATAATTCCATCCAAAAAATACTCTGCAGGAATATCCTCCTTTGCAGGGAATATGTCAAATATATCTTCTTCTGTGGACATAATAACAGCGTTTAAAATGAGCCCTCAAAAATAAATGTATTAAAGCTTTTCAAATATGATAAGAGTCATTAAGGCTGAATAGCATCAGCGGATCAGGAATTTTTAATGTGAACGTCCCGTTGAGGAAATGCAATGGTAATGTTATTTTCTCTGAATTTATCGTCTATCTCAAATCGCAAGTCACTTTTTATGTTTTCTACACGAAAGGCATTATAAGTAAAGAAAAACAACTGAAAATCAAGCGAGGAATCTCCAAAATCATTAAATCTAACAAAAGGTGCCGGAGAAGAAGTTATATCATGGTGTGCCTCAGCGCATTCCAGCAACACCCCCCTTAACCAGCTCAACATCAGAACCATAAGCAACTCCAACTTCTACATAAAAACGTGTCCTGGCTTCTATATGACTCCAGTTTATCACATTCTCTTCAATAAATTTTGAGTTTGGAATTATCAGGATGATATTATCCCTGCTTTCAATTTTGGTGGTCCGGAAACCGATATCTTTAACAATTCCTACCACCCCTTCTAACTCCACTACATCACCGGTTTTAAGAGTCCCTTCAAATAAGAGAAAGATCCCTGAAATAATATCTCTGAAGACCTGCTGCAATCCCAGTCCTACACCAACCAAAAGAGCTGCGGAACCGGCAAGCAAAACGCCAAGTTTAACCCCTGCAGTTTGTAAAATAACTATAACCGCTATAATCCATATTAAGTATTTAAAAACCCGGTAAACTGAGTTCACTTTACCCAAATCCGCCATTTGTTTTTTAAAGGCTTTCTTGAAAACCTTTCGAATTATCAGAAGCAGAATCCGGGCTAAAACGATAATGATAACAGCAGTTAAAATATCGGAATAAGTCAGCGTGAACTTTTCACTGGAAACTATGCTTTTCCCTAAAATATCACCTAAGTTCATCTATTAAGCTTTTTCTTTTTCAAAATTTTCCTTTAATATCTCCCGCAAGCGATTAGGGCCTATATTCGTTTCGATTTCTCCATTTTTAGCGAAGGAAATTGCTCCAGTTTCCTCCGAAACTATAATCACCAGGGCATCGGTGCGTTCAGTAAGGCCGATAGCAGCTCTGTGCCGCATACCAAAACGGGGCGGAAGGTCCGTACGTTCCGTTGCAGGTAGCACACAACTGGCTGTATAAATCTTCTCCTTTCGTATAATTACGGCACCATCGTGAAGCGGATTATTTTTGAAGAAAATAGATTCCAGTAATCGGCTCGAGGTATCTGCATTTAATATAATTCCGGTTTTGGCGTAGTTAAACAGATTATCTCTTTGAGCAAGAACGATCAATGCACCGGTTTTAAATGCAGACATATCTGTACATGCCTTTACGATTTCGCTAATACGTATTTTGGGTTTTGGTTTGCTTTGAAGCGAAAACAATTGAGCAATAGAAAATCTATAATTAGCGACATACCGGCTACCAATAATAAGTAAGAATCTTCTGATTTCCTGCTGAAAAACAATTATCAGAGCAATCACTCCAACCCCTATAACCGGAGTTAAAATAGAACTCAACAACTCCATATTCAGGGCACGAACAATTAAGGAGAGTAAATAAAGGAAAAAAATTCCTATGAAAATATTAAAAGCTGCAGTTCCCTTTATCAGATTATAAAATTGATATAAAAGAACGGCTACAAGGAATATATCCAGTATATCAAGAAATCTTACTGTTATAAATAATGGTAGCATAAACTTGCTTTCAATTCTATTACTCAAAAATAATAATTACAAACTAATTATTGAGGATTTTGCAATTTTTGTACAAGTTGAACCACTTCCTTCGCTTCTTTTACATCATGCACCCTAAGAATATCAGCTCCGTGAAGCAAAGCTATGGTATTCAAAACCGTTGTTCCATTTAAAGCCTCTTGAGGCTTAATATTCAATGTTTTGAAAATCATTGACTTTCGCGAAATTCCTACAAGCAAGGGCAGATCAAAAACATTAAATTGTTCCAGCTTATTCATTAACAAAAAATTCTGTTCAATGTTCTTTGCAAAGCCAAAGCCCGGATCAAGAATCACATCATTCACTCCCATATTCCTTAGTTGATCATACTTTCTTGCAAAATATTTCAGAATTTCGTCCATCATATCATCATAATGTGCCTTTTCTTTCATGTTCTGCGGTGTTCCTTTCATGTGCATCATAATATAAGGCACTTGCAATTCTGAAATGGTTCCAAACATTTTTTCATCCATCTCCCCTGCTGAAATATCGTTAATCATATCGACGCTGTATTCTTTCACTGCAGCGTAGGCTATGTCAGAGCGGAAAGTATCTACAGAGATAATCGTTTCCGGGTAATCTTTACGTATTTTTTTAAGGACCGGTTCCAGTCGCTTCCATTCTTCTTTATTACTTATATTATCGGCTCCGGGGCGGGAAGAATACCCTCCGGCATCAATGATGTCAGCTCCTTCTTCTTGTAACTGCTCTATTCGTTTTGTCAATGAATCCTGATCATAGTAATATCCTCCATCATAAAAAGAATCAGGAGTAACATTCAAAACGCCCATTATTCTTGGCTTGTCAAAATCCAGTAAAGAACCATTGCAATTAATGTATGATTTTTTTGAAAAGATTGTATCTTTATTTTCCATTTTTTGCTATAGTTTAGAACAAAAGTAATAAAAAAGGATTAAGAGAGTTTCTTTAACAATGGTAATCTTTGCAAAACACCATAATCTATGAAATTTGTGAACATTGAAGGTCTGGATGGCTCCGGTAAATCAACACAGATAAAACTTCTGAAAAAGTATTTCGAAGAAAATAACATCAATTACAAATATATGCACTTCCCCCGAACTGATTCCCCTGTCTATGGTGAACTCATTGCTAAGTTTTTGCGCGGAGAATTGGGAAAAATGGAATCAGTTGACCCGTATTTAATTGCACTGATATATGCCGGAGACAGGAACGATGCCAAAACACAGGTTAATGAATGGCTTAAACAAGATTACCTCGTGCTGATAGATCGCTATGTTTATTCCAACATAGCCTTTCAATGTGCTAAACTGAATGATACCAAAGAAATTGAGAAATTAAGTGACTGGATTAAATACCTGGAATATGAATATTTCAAGATACCAAAGCCGGACATAGAAATATTTCTGGATGTTCCTTCCGAATTCACCAAACAAAATCTGAGCAAAAACCGGGAAGGTTCTGATCGGGAGTACCTTCAGGGGAAGCAGGATATCCATGAAAAAAACATCACTTTCCAGGAACGGGTCAGAGAAATATATCTCAGTGAAGTGAAAAAAGAAGATAACTTTCATAAAATTGAATGTTATAATGAAAATGAAAAAATCCATGAACCGGAAATAATCAAACAAAAGATTTTAGATTATATAGACATATAAAATAATGCGTAAATCGTTACTAAATAATTTAAACACGATTCTTTTTGATCAATATCTTTAAAAAGATTACTTTAGCAAACAGAAATTGTAAAATAAAATATTTTCGCCATGAAAAAATCAACCACTTTTTGGATCATACTCATTATTGTAGCAATAATTGCAGGAATCCTTAGCACGGCCACTTTTGTTACCATTCAGCCAAGAGAGCGGGGTGTGATTTTCAGAAAATTCACCACCGGCCTGGACAAGAAGCATATTTTCGAACCAGGATTTAAAATAATAGCCCCATGGAACGAAATGCATATATACAATGTCAGGGAACAACAAGAAGAAGAGAGCATGGATGTTCTGGATAAAGATGGATTAAATGTTACTATGGATGTTTCGGTTCGTTTTCAGCCATTCTTTTCAAAAATTGGCTATTTACATGAATCGTTCGGACAAGAATATATTGATCAGTTAATAATCCCGGAAGTACGCTCCACTGTAAGACGTGTTGCAGGAAGATATAGCGTTGAAGAAATTTATTCTACAAAAAGAGAGGAAGTAGAAGCAACAATTAAAAAAGAAACACGCGAAGTCTTAAAAAATAATTACATAAACATGAAAGCCATGCTCATTCGGTCTATTAAGTTACCCGAACAAATTAAGGCAGCAATTGAGAAAAAACTAAAAGAAGAACAAGAAGCACTTGCTTATGAATATAGGCTGCAACGCGAAGAAAGTGAGGCAGACAGAAAGAAAATCCAGGCAGAAGGTGAAGCGCGTGCAAACGAAATAATAAACGAAAGCTTAACACCGGAATTGTTAAAGATGCGAGGAATTGAAGCCACATTAAAACTCTCTGAATCACAGAA
>JBNJFT010000003.1:34881-37285 GCA_051747065.1 Bacteroidota bacterium
TCTTTTCCTGCCCTTAAGGCCTGTATATTAACATCAACAACTTTATCGCCTTTTTTTGAGAAAATTTTACGTATTCCCTCCTCGAAACTTTCCGCAGAAATACTGAAAAATGGCAAAGCTGCTCCTAACATAACAATGTTGGACGATCTTTTTGAACCAATTTCCCCGGCAATTTTATCTGCATCAATAGCAATATGATTTTTATATTTTTTTATCTCTTTCATAATCTCTTCCTCTGCCGGATAATCGGGAATGTTCTTGTAAGGAGTGACATTCGTAACCAACCATCCATCTGGAGAAAGAAACGGAAGATATCTTAAAGATTCCATAGGTTCCACGGATAAAATAATATCAGCAGAACCTCTGGGTATTAAATCAGACAAAATTTCCTGGTCTGATATGCGCATATGCGACTGAACAGCTCCACCACGCTGACTCATTCCGTGAACTTCTGCCTGTTTAAGGTAAAGATCATTTTCCAGGGCAGCCATGCCGATTGTTGCTGCAATTGATAATATTCCTTGTCCGCCTACACCGGCTAAAACTATATCTGTTTTCATATGTGTCTATATTTTAATTTTTTTTAATCAATTTATTTCAGGCCTAATTGTTTTAATCGTTCAGCGAGATTTTTATCCTTCATTGTTTGAACACATTGCCTTCTTGGTATTATGACTGAAACGCCGTCATATTCTAACTCTTCTTTTATAATCTCAGTCATTTCATCAATATTCTTTTTCGTTGGCCTGAACACCCTTATATGATCTTTCTCTACTCCTATTCCGGCGCAAATATCTTCCAGTTTACCAAGCGCATGAGAATCTTGTCCTCCTGTCATAGCAGTGGTGAAATTATCAGAAATAATAATAGTTACAGGAGTATTTTCCAAAACACAATCCAACAGACCCGTAATTCCTGAATGAGTAAAGGTTGAATCTCCAATTACAGATACTGCAGGAACAAGTCCGGCATCGGCTGCACCTTTAGCCATAGTAATTGAAGCACCCATATCTACACAAGAATTTATCGCCTCGTAGGGAGGTAATGCGCCAAGTGTATAACATCCAATATCAGAAAAAACTCTGCCTTCGCTATATTCTTGCAGCGCTTTATTAAGTGCAGTATAAGCATCAATGTGGCCACACCCCTGGCACATTGACGGTGGCCGGTTTTTTATAATATCAGGAACAGGTTCACCTTCCTTGCCGTCTAAACCAAATGCTTTTGCTACGGTGTTTGGCGTTAATTCTCCTGCCCTGGGGAGTATGCCGTCATATTTTCCTTTTATTTTGGTGCCTTTGTCCTGAAAACCTCTCAATTTATCCTCTACAAATGGATAGCCTTCTTCTATCACCAAGACTTCATCACACTCATCCAGCAGTTTATCCATTTGTTTATGAGGCAGTGGATATTGACTTATCTTAAGAAGCGGATGATTTAAAGTACGATCCTGAAAATTTTCCATCAGATAGTTATAAGCAATTCCACAGGCTACAATACCCAAGCTTTTATCGTCGCCGTCAATGTATTTGTTATAATTTGAGTTTTCAGCTTCATTCTCCATATTTACCTGGTTAGAAAGCAATCCATTATAGTTTTGTCTTGCAATCGCAGGTAACAATACAAACTGTCTCAAATTTTGAGGAATTGAACCTTTGTTTTGTGAAACTTGTTCAAGGGTATTTACACCAGATCTTGAATGCGCCAATCGTGTAGTGATTCTTAATAATACAGGAGCTTTCAGTTTCTCGGAAAGCTCAAAACCATGATATGCCATTTCATAAGCCTCCTGCTGATTGGAAGGCTCAAATATCGGAACCATTGCAAAATCGCCGTAAAATCGGGAATCTTGTTCATTTTGAGACGAATGCATAGAAGGATCATCGGCTACAACTACGATCATTCCGCCATTTGTTCCTGTAATTGCAGAATTAATAAATGGATCGGCAGCAACATTCAACCCCACATGCTTCATACAGACCATTGAACGCTTACCGGCATAAGACATTCCAAGAGCAGCTTCCATAGCTGTTTTTTCATTAGCCGACCATTGGCTGTGGATGTTATTTTCTTTTGCAAATTTCGAAGCCTGAACATATTCGGTAATTTCTGTCGATGGAGTACCGGGATATGCATAAATACCGGACATGCCTCCATCCATGGCTCCCTGTGCTATAGCTTCATCACCTAATAATAGTAATTTATTCATTTGGATTATTTTTTTTAGTTATAGTCTAATTGATTGGTAAATTTGAAATAAAATTCTGATATGAAAAGAATAGAGGTAAAAAAAAGGTATTATAAACCTCCGAAAAGCTTTAAATAACCTACCAGTATGGCAGTTACATATAAAAACAAAACACGTTTTGCTATCACAATATCAATGTTTTATTAATTGTCAATA
>JBNJFT010000004.1:0-34867 GCA_051747065.1 Bacteroidota bacterium
TTCATTATATCACTCTTCAAGAACAAATGCGTCATATTTTTATCAGTCCGGAGATAAATCCTTTAATATGTCAGGAGCTTCAGTTAGCCTCCAGAGGAGATTGGAATGGCCGGATGACTATTTTCTGTTGTCCAATTCTCTCAGTTTTAAGCAGTATAATCTAAACAAATGGGATAATTATTTCATAATTGAAGATGGAAAGTCAAATAATGTTAGTTTTCAGACTTCTTTTTCAAGAAATTCTGTTTCTCAACCAATCTATCCTCGTAGTGGCTCAAAATTTTCGCTTTCATTGGAGTTAACTCCTCCATTCTCCTTGTTTAAGGAAGATAAATGGTGGGAGTTATCTGGGAGCGAAAGAGAAGATATTACTGAGGATGTGAAAGATGATTATGATGCAGGAGAAACAGACGCAAACCAAGAATCACTTGTCGAACAAGAAATACAGAATGAAATAAATTCGGAAAAATACAAATGGGTGGAATACCATAAATGGAAGTATAAAAGTGAATGGTATCTTAAACTTATTGATGATTTAGTACTTGCCACTAAAAGCGAATTTGGGTATTTGGGTTACTATGATCAGGATGTCGGGTTTAGCCCGTTTGGTTCTTTTGATTTAGGCGGCGATGGTCTTTCCGGTTATAACCTATACGGAAGGGAAACAATAAAATTGAGAGGTTATGAGAATAGTTCTTTAACTCCTGTTATTGATGGCAAGAAGGCAGGGAATATTTATGAGAAAATTAATATGGAACTTCGTTATCCTATTTCTCTGGAACGCCAGGCTACCATTTATGTTCTCGGTTTTGTTGAAGCAGGAAATGCATGGCATAACTTTGAACAGTTTGATCCTTTCGCCCTAAAACGATCAGCTGGTGTTGGAGTAAGAGCCTTTTTGCCTATGTTCGGTAAATTAGGAATTGACTGGGGCTATGGCTTCGATACAATCGAAGGCAGGCCAGATGCAAACGGTGGACAATTTCACTTCGTAATTGGACAACAATTTTAATCTTTTTATGTGGTTCAAAAAAAAGAATATTCAAATGAAACGCATTATCCTGATTTTATTTCTTTTCTTCTTTATGGCTTCAGCCTATAGTCAAAGGTTTGCCTATGTCAATACAACATATGTTCTGGAAAATATACCAGCATATAAATCAGCTCAGGAAAAACTGGATCAATTATCTTATGAATGGCAGCAAGAACTCGAATCTAAACAAGAGGAAATTGATGAACTCACACAGGAATTTCAGAGTGAGAAAGTACTGTTGACAGATAGAATGAAGCAGAAACGTCAGGAAGAAATTGAAGAGAAGAAAAAAGAACTGAATGAACTAAAGAATAAATATTTCGGGCCTGAAGGCGAATTGTATAAGAAAAGACAAGAGCTTGTTAAGCCTATACAGGAAGAAGTATATAATATCGTACAGAAAATAGCTGATAATGGGAATTATGCAATTATTTTCGACGCGTCAGATAAATCGAATATACTCTATACGAATCCTAAACACGATAAAAGTGATGAAGTATTAAAAGAATTGGGTTATAAAAAATAAATTAAATAAATTTGTAAATAAACAATTAAAAACTAGACAGTCATGAAAAGAATATTTGTACTAATTTTTGTAATTGCTTTCTTGTTCCCTATATCAAATCTTAAGGCTCAAGAAAATGATTTTAAGTTTGGACACATCAATGTCCAGGAAGTAATGAGCATGATGCCTGAAAGAGACAGTGCCAGACAAGAGATGGAAAATTACAATCAGATGTTGCAGCAAGAATTGCAGACAATGCAGCAGGAATATCAGAAAAAGCTTCAGGATTATCAGGAAAACGTGGATAGATATTCTGAATCTGTCAGGGAATCCAAAGAAAACGAACTTCAGGATATTCAAAGAAGAATTCAGGAATTCCAAACTACTGCCCAACAGGATTTCCAGCAAAGACAAAACGAAATCATGGAACCTATCATGGAGAAAATTGAAAATGCTATAGAGAAAGTTGGAGAAGAGCAGGGATTTATTTATATCTTCGATACTAGTGCAGGAGCTGTCGTATATAAAAATGATAATAACAGTAAAGATGTTGCCCCTCTCGTTAAAAAGGAATTAGGAATTCAATAAATGTTTTGAATACTAAATATAAAAGGCCATCTTAAAAGGAGATGGTCTTTTTTAATGTTAATAGTTCTACTATGATAAGTTCAGAACAGCCTATAGGTATTTTTGACTCAGGTGTTGGAGGATTAACAGTTGCCAGTGCAATAAAACTAGCATTGCCCAATGAGAAACTGATTTATTTTGGCGATACTGCACATTTGCCTTATGGAGATAAATCAGGAGAAACTATTGTCGGTTACTCAAAGCGTATTGCCGATTTTCTGATTAATAAAGAAGTAAAGGTTATTCTTATTGCCTGTAATACCGCCTCAGCTGTCGCATATAATGAATTAAAAAAGTACCTGGATGATAAGATTTTAATTATTAATGTTATTGATCCTGTGGTGAACTATGTTTCTGAGCATTATGGTGAAACAAAAATTGGAGTGATAGGAACAAAAGGAACCATTAATAGCGGAATGTATGAGAAGAAAATTGTAGAGGGCTATAATAATGTTCAGGTGGCTTCCCTTGCTACTCCACTTTTTGTCCCTATGATTGAGGAAGGTTTTGTGTATGATGATATAAGTAATGCCATTATCCGGTCTTATCTTTCCTCTGATACTTTAAAAGATATTCAATCGCTGATTTTGGGTTGTACGCATTACCCAATAATAAAAAATCAAATCCGCAAATTTTTTGATTTTAAAGTTGATGTGCTTGATTCTGCAAACATTGTCGCTCAATACTTAAAATCACAACTGGAATCGAAAAATTTACTCAATAATCATTTAAGAACTCCCGAAGATACTTTCTATGTATCTGATTATACAACATATTTCGAAGCTATTGCCCGCATGTTTTTTGAGGAGCGCATTAATCTCGTTAAAGAGAATATCTGGAAAGAATAACTCTAATACCAATATTTTACCTCCCGAAGGCACTGTTTTTTTAAATTATTTTGAGTCTAAATAGTATTCCAATCCTTTTATCTTTTCGTTTCATACTTATTGCTACCACCATTTGCCAGCCTTGCTGATAAAAGTCATTGAAAAAAAATAAATGATTTATAATCTTTAGTACATTAAACTAAAACCTGTTTTTATGCATAAGATCACTAAACATCCTATTCTAGATATTGAAAAGAAAGAAGCCGTTTCTTTCAATTTTAAAGGACAAACTGTTACTTGTGAAAAGGGATTAACTATAGCAGCAGCTCTTCATCAAGCGGGTTATCCTGTACACTCTCAGAGTTTAAAAGGCAGGAACCGAAGCCTCGAATGTGGCATTGGTAAATGTGGTGCTTGTGAGATGATTGTCGATGGAGAAGTGAGGAGAATATGCATTACAAAAGTAGATAATGTACAAGAAGTTCAGGAAATTCCAAGGGATTATGAACCGAAAGCAAAAACAGTTAATGCAGAACAACCACAAACTGTATATCAAACTGATGTGGCTATAATTGGAGCCGGGCCGGCAGGTTTAGCAGCAAGAGATGTTCTTAACGGACATAAAATAGATAACATTGTTATTGACAATAATGAAAATATTGGTGGCCAGTTTTTGATGCAAACACACCAGTTTTTCTTTTTTGAAAAGGAAAAGAACTTAGGTGGTAAACGTGGATTCGAAATTGCTAAAGAGCTTGCAGGAGATGATCATAGTGGAATATTTCTGAATTCAACTGTTTGGGATATTCTGGAAGGAAAACGTTTGGCTGTAAAAAATATTAAAACCGAAGAAATTTTCTTTGTTGAAGCAGACCAACTGATTATCGGGACAGGAGCTGTACCTTTTATGCCACCATTTGAGAATGATGATGTCCCTGGTGTATATACGGCTGCAGTCGTGCAAAAAATGATGAACATTGAAGAGACATTACTGGGAAAAAATGTATTAACTGTCGGTGCTGGTAATATCGGTTATTTGACTTCCTATCAGCTCACACAGGCTGGTGCGAATGTAAAGGCAATAGTTGAAGCTCTACCTGAAGAAGGAGGTTTTCCGGTTCAGGCGAACCGTGTGAAACGCCTGGGCATTCCAGTCGTTACAAATCATCTTTTATTAAAAGCGATACCAAATGAAAACTATGATGGTATTGTTGGTGCTGTAATTGCCGAATCAAAGAACTTTGAACCAATACCCGGTACCGAAAAAACCATTGATGGTATTGATGCTATTAATGTTTGTACTGGTTTAGTTTCTGATGATGTGCTTTATACAAAAGGCAAAGAGGTCTTTGGAAGAGCTTGCCATGGAGCTGGTGATGCTATTCGGATAGGAGAAGGAACGAGCGCAGTTTTACGAGGAAAACAGGTTGCATATGAGATTCTCGACGAAATGGGCAAGAAATATGATTATAAACAATATTTGAGCATTTCCAAAGAATATATCGATTCTCAGCAAGAACCTGTACCAATTCTCGATGAACCATATAAGCCCGATAAGAAAAGGCAGGAAGAAAAACCTTTTGTTCTGATTGATTGCTTGCATGGTTTTGCTTGTAACCCCTGCGCCTTTGTTTGTCCTTTTGGGGCTATTACAAAATCTTCAACAAGTACAGCACCGGAGATTGATTTTGAAAAATGTACCGGCTGTATGCAGTGTGTTTATCAATGCCCGGGATTAGCAATATTTGGTTATAATTATAAAAAGAATACGGTGTTCTTACCAATTGAGATTGATGCTGAAGAAAACACTGAAGTTTTTCTTGTGAATAATAAAGGAGAGAAAGTGGGCGAGGGAATCATAGATAAGATTATGAAGAAACCCAATAAAACCCATATTGCAAGAGTAAAAACTTATGGCCTGGAAGGGGAGGAATTGATGAATGCCCGTGGTTTTATTGCAAAAGAAGAATATCCGGGTAAAATGAAATATGAACCTTATAAAAATGGCCTGGAGGAAGATAAATATATCTGTCATTGTGATGATGTAAAGCTGAAGGACATTTTAGATGTTATAGGTGAACGTAAATTTATTTCTGTAGATGAGATAAAGCATACAACCAGATTGGGAATGGGTGCTTGTCGTGGTAAACGTTGTATAAAAAGATTAAAACAAATCTTGCCGAAGTATAACAAATCCATAGTAGGAGAAGCAACACCCAGAGGTCCTATGTCGAATCAAATTTCTATGGGAGAGCTTTATCCTCGTTCTGTGCATGAACAGGTTAAGCCTCTGGTTAATGGCAAAGATGTTAAGAAAGTAAAGGTTGACTCCCTTGTTGCTGGCGGCGGAATAGCCGGAAGCGCTGCTTTTCGCTACTTAGCTGAAGAAGGAAAGAAGCCTGTCTTATTAAATTATGGCAGAGGATCTTCCTGGAGAAATATTGCAGGAGGCAGACCGAATTTTAGTTTGCCCGAACTTTCAGATATTGCCAATAATAACAATAGAATTTTTCAAGAGTTGCAGCAAATATCGAATGTAGATTATCGCCCCATACGTTACGTAACATTCGCTCACAATGATGAGATTTATAAAACCCTTGAGAAATCCATTGAGTGGTCTGATGCTTATCTGATTGAACCAAAAGATTTTCCTAAAGAATTATCTCCTCATTTTAATAAAAATCTGGATACATATAAAGCTGCTTTGGTCACTAAAAATTGCTGGCAGTCTACACCGGGGAAAGTGCTTGATCTTATAAGGCACTTAGGTGAAAAAAATGGTGGCTCTGTGGAAGAAGACTGTAAAGTGATAGATGTAAAAAAAGAGGGGAATGTATATAAAGTATTAACACGAAATCATAATTCGGACTATATAGAATACGAAACGAATGTATTTATTAATGCAATGGGGCCAACTGGCCACCATTTTGCTAAAAATATGGGTATTGAAACCGGATTATTTTCCGTAAAACACCAGGCTTTTATTACCCGGCGCCTTCCTTATCTCGGGGTGAATGGAAATCCAATGCCGATGATGATTGACAGGAGAAATTATAAAGGGTTTGTTGCTGTGTATGGTCAACAACTTGCTGAAACAGGCCAGGTGATAGGTTGTGCTTCACCGGCAATTGAGCCGAATGAAACGGAGAAAAACTTAAAGGTCAATTCTCAGGATTTCTTGAATATAGGAACGGAAATATTTACGAATTGGATTCCGAAATTATCTTCTGTGGGTTTTCAGGCAGTTTGGGCAGGATATTATGTTGAACCAAGAATGATTATTGATCCTGAGCATGGTTTATTCCTTGGATTAAGAGGCCAGGGTTATATGCTTGGACAGTATCTTGCTAAAATGTATGTGGACAAGTTAGTTGGCAAGCCTGTCCCTGATTATTTCGATAGGCTTAAACTTTCAGGAGATGGTTTATTGGAAAAAGCCTTTAAATAGGCGTATTCAGTAGTTAGTAGAACGGCGGAAAGGGGCTTGATATGGATAATCTAAATAAAAGTTGTTAAAATAATGAACGTGAAAACTTTCAAGTTAAAATTGAAGGGCACTAAATTCCATAAGTCTATTTCTGCGATAACCCAGCTTTTTTCTAATTTTGATTGTTTTCGAGGCCGTATTTTCCTCAATAACTTACAGACTGATTGATTATTAAACCTTTAATTTTATCTGAAACTGCCTAGTTAATACATTAAAATACCAGATACAATATTTTTATATTTCGTTGATAGTTAGCTGTTATCGTATTCTGCCTGCCTGCCGAGGGCAGGTAGGAATTCTTATAGATATATAGCCGGTACTTCTGAAATTGCCTGAATGCGCCTTTGTAAAAAGAAAAAAGCTGACCTCTACGGACAGCTTTTTTCTTTTTGATCTGGAGTTTATGTATTTTAATAAACGCTTTCAGTTTCTGCAGCTGAGTAGTTTACTTTTAAAGCACTTGCCTTACGAAGTGCCTGTTTTACGTCTGTAACAATTCCCATTTCTGATTCTTTATCAATTTTAAGAACTGTTGTCATCTTCGACCTATCATCTTCATCAAGTTTTTCACGTTCTGTAAAAATATAATCACGAATATCTTCTACTTTAGCAAAAGAATCATTTAACTGGATTCTTGGCTCGCTACCATATCTATCTTGATAAGTAGGCTTTGGTTTACCAATATAGATATGTGTCACCAGGTTTTTCTTTTCCAGTTTTGTGACTTCTGTGGCAGAAGGTAATCTTTGAGCCACGTTGACTGTTGTTTCACGAATAACCGTAGTTACCATAAAGAAGAACAGCAACATGAAAATAATATCCGGTAATGAAGCTGTTGATAAACCCGGTACCGTTTTCTTATCATCTTTTCTGAATTTACCCATAATTAATTCCCTCCGACATTTTTAGGTTCTGCTTCTGATATAACCTGAGGGTATGCCTCTTTGATAGCTTTTCTTTTCTCGCTGTCCAGATCTTTATACTTTTTTCCGAACTTTCTGGAAGCAATTTCATTCCTAACTTCATTATATGCTGCCACTAATTCGTTCTGAACATGCAGATAGATTTCATAAGAGGTTCCCCGGTCGTTTTGTAAAGATATAATGTGATTTTTCGGAACCGTTACTACTCCCAATTCTGAAATCTCTTTCTCTGTTAATTCAGGTAAATTATCTTTATTTTCTGGGTTTACGATAAACTCCTTGGCAGATTCCCGAAGGTTATTTATTCTCATTGGTTCACCATCTACAAGCAGCTGATCATTAGAATTAATCAGCACTTCAAAGACGTTACGTTCTTTAATTTTCTTATCGTCTTCTGGTTGCTCCTGATCCTCAGGTAATGGAGGCAGTTTTCGGGTCAGTCCCGTGTTAACATCCATTGTTGTGGCAACCAAAAAGAATATAAGTAGCAAAAACGCAATGTCCGCCATTGGTGCTGCATTAAAATCTGGAACTTTTTTAGCCATATATTCAATTTTTTAGTCTTTTTACATGCGACATTCGCTTTTTATAACGAATGTCACATGTAAAATATTTTTTACTTAAACACCTTTGCAATCTCAGTGAAGATGATCGATAGTATACCCAAACCAACCAGAATATACATGGTTATAATACCCATGCCTGACAGTTGTAAAATTTGGGGTACATTTTGTGGATTAGGTTTGGCAAAATTTAATGGCTCAGTAGAAGCAAGAGCATAACTTATCAATCCTAAAACCACCAGTACTAATATTCCTATTAAACTTCCCCTGGCCTTTTTGGGATGCATTACCATCTCAATTAATGGAAAAATCAATGCCAATACAGCCGCAATACCTGCTAAAATGCCGGCCCACAGGAGAATCGTGTTTGTGAAAGTAGGTGCACCACTGGCAGTCTCCGGTCCGGCATAGAATATTATGCCAAACACTGCGGAGATTGCGAGTAGAACAATTCCTAATATTCTTATCAATTTATTATTCATAATGTCCTGTTAATTTTATTGTTTTTTCTTATTGTACTTATAAATCAGGTCAATTAACGAAATTGATGCATCTTCCATGCTATTTACAATGCCGTCAATTTTTGAAACAATATAATTATAGAATAACTGAAGTATTACACCTACAATAAGACCTGAAACTGTTGTAATCAAGGCAACTTTAATACCACCTGCAACTAATGATGGAGAAATGTTTCCTGCAGCCTCAATGTTGTCAAATGCAGCGATCATACCGATAACAGTACCCATAAAACCAAGCATTGGTGCAATGGCAATGAATAATGAAACCCATGTTAAGCCTTGTTCTAATAAGCCGGCCTGAACACTTCCGTATGAAATCACTGACTTTTCTGCTACATCAATTCCTTCATCTGCTCTGTCTAATCCTTGATAGAAAATTGATGCCACAGGGCCTCTGGTGTTTCGGCAAACTTCTTTGGCAGATTCGAGGCCACCTTCTTCCAGTGCATCTTCTACATTTTTAAGAAGCTTTTCTGTGTTTGTTGTAGATAGGTTTAGGTAGATGATTCTTTCAATAGAAATAGCTAAACCGAAAATTAATGCTAATAATACAACTCCCATAAAAGCAGGGCCACCTTCAATAAACTTTTGTTTGATTTGTTTATGTAAGGATTCCCTTTCTTCTGTTGTTTCATCTCCTTGAGCGGCAGCTGTAGTATCAGCCTCTGTTGTGTCGGCTGCTGTAGTATCTGCTCCCGCTTCAGTTGTGTCTTGCATTTCTGCTTTGTCGGCTTGTTCATCTTCTTGAGCCATTGTAAAAGCTGTAGATCCAAAGATCAAAAGTCCGATTACTGCGATTGTTGTGAATAATCTTTTCATGGTTTGTCTACTGTTTTTTGTTTGATTAATGTTTATAAAAATAATAAATCTTTGTTAGAAAAAAAACGGCGGAGAAAGAGGGATTCGAACCCTCGTGACGCTTGTGGCGTCAACACGCTTTCCAGGCGTGCGCCTTCAGCCGCTCGGCCATTTCTCCCGATATCTTTTTCACCATAATTTTGCGGCACAAATTACAAAAAAATATGATTCAACAAATATTAATTAGTAATTTCTCCTCTCATTGGTTTGTTTAATGTTTCTTTTATTTGCTTATAGTCAGAAAATTGCCCTAATAAAAACATTGATTTTGTTAATGCAGCCTCTGTAGTCATGTCATACCCATTAATCACTCCTGCATTTAGAAGTCTTTTTCCATTGTCATATTTTGACATATCCACCTGACCTGCCATGCATTGTGTTATATTAAGCACTATCTTATTATGTTTTACAGCATTTTCTAATGCCCGAATAAGCCATTCTGTCCCTGGAGCATTTCCTGCACCATAAGTTTCCAGGATTATACCTTTTATCTTCTTTGATTTGGTCATAAATTCTACGATATCTTTATCTAATCCCGGAAATAATCGGATAATACCAATTCTTGAATCAATTTGATCATAGACTTCTAACTCTTTCTTTTTTGTTGGATAAAATATTGCTGAATTATTGTATCTGATATTTATTCCTATTTCTGCCAAATCCGGGTAGTTGGGCGAAGCAAAAGCATTAAAGTGTTCTGAGCTTACCTTTGTTGTCCTGTTTCCTCTATATAGTTTATTCTCAAAATAAATTGCTACTTCAGGTACTAAGGGCTGTTCTTCTTTTTTTGTTGCTGCTATTTCTATTGCTGTTATTAAATTTTCTTTTCCATCTGTTCTTAATGTACCAATTGGTAGTTGTGAACCGGTAAAAATCACAGGTTTTTGAAGGTTTCCTAACAAAAAACTTAATGCTGAAGCGGTATATGCCATAGTGTCTGTTCCGTGTAATACCAGGAAACCATCGTAATTTGAATAGTTATCGTTTATGGTGTGTGCTAATTTAACCCAAAATTCCGGAGTGACATCTGATGAGTCAATAAGAGGCGAAAAAGTAACCGTGTCAATATTGTATCCGAAACTTTTTAGTTCAGGCACCTGATCTACGATGTGAGAGAAATCAAACGGAGATAAACTGCCGGTTTCGGGATTTTTTACCATCCCTATGGTTCCTCCGGTATAGATAATCAGTATATTTGCTTCTTCACTCATCAGGAATGAATATTAAATATTTTCTTTGCGTTTTGTGTAGTGATTTTTGCTACTTCTTCCAAACTCAGCCCTTTTATCTGTGCGATTTTTTCTGCAATATACAATACATGCGAACTCTCGTTTCGCTTTCCTCGTTTGGGTTCAGGGGATAAAAATGGTGAATCTGTTTCTAACACCAAATGATTAATATCAATTTGTTTTACAACATCATCTAATTTAGAATTTTTAAATGTTACAATCCCGTTTATTCCAATTTTAAATCCTAAATCAATGATATGTTCAGCTTGTTTAAGTGTGCCTGAAAAACTGTGAAAGACACCCATCAGGTTTTCGCCTGCTTCATTGTCTACTACTTTAAATATTTCATCAAATGAATTTCTTGCATGAATTACAATCGGCAGTTTGAGTTTTTTTGCCCATTGTATTTGCTTTCTGAAAACATCTACTTGTTGTTGGTAATAAGTATCATCCCAATAAAGATCAATGCCGATTTCCCCTATTGCGATAAATTCTTTTTTTTCCAGCCAATTTTCTACATTTTTTAGTTCATCTTCATAATTGTTTTGGACTGATGTAGGGTGCAGTCCCATCATAGGATAGAATAAGTCAGGGTAATCCGCCTCGAGCTTAAACATGGCATCAATTGAGCCCGAGTCAATATTTGGGAGAAATACCTTTTTGACATGGTTTTCTTTGAGTCGGCTAATTACATCATGAAAATCTGCGGCGAAATCTTCAAGATACAAATGCGAATGTGTGTCTATAATTTCCATATTATTTGAACTGAAAGATGGAGCCCGCTCCAAAAGATAAAGTTATTTCAATTAAAATCTTTAGCTGTTAAGTCGATGCTATCATTTTATTGTTTTGTGTGTTTGTTTGATGTAGCTGTTCGGTGCATTTTAGTTTTATTCAATACTGCAAATCTTGTAAAAAAAAGTCGAAATAAAAAAAGGGGCTCTAAAAAGCCCCCTTGAATTGATTAGCCTGTTTTTTCTATACTGCTCCTTGTGCGAGCATTGCTTCTGCTACCTTTACAAAACCACCGATGTTGGCTCCCTTAACATAATTGATGTAGTTTTCGTTTTCCTGTCCGTATTTTTGACAGGTTTTATGAATATCTATCATTATCTGACGTAATTGTTTGTCTACTTCTTCTCTTGTCCATGGTAATCTCATTGAGTTTTGTGTCATTTCGAGTCCGGATACGGCTACTCCTCCTGCATTGGCAGCTTTGCCGGGTCCGAACAGTATTTTTTTCTTCAGGAACATTTCTATTGCTTCAGGTGTTGATGGCATGTTAGCGCCTTCAGAAATACAGAAACAACCATTTTCAACGAGTGTTTTTGCTTCATCTTCGTTAATTTCATTTTGGGTTGCAGACGGCAAGGCGATATCACATTCAACGACCCATGGACGTTTTCCTTCATGGTATTCAACACCGAATTTCTCAGCGTATTCTTCGATTCTGCCGCGTTTAATGTTCTTCAGTTCCATCACATACTCGAGTTTTTCATTATCGATACCGTTGGGATCATGGATGAAGCCCGACGAATCAGATAAGGTGATTACTTTTCCCCCTAATTCATTGATTTTTTGAGTGGCGAATTGAGCTACATTCCCGGAACCTGAAACAGCAACTTTTTTGCCTTTTATATCTTCTCCTCTCGTTTTAAGCATTTCCTGGGCAAAATAAACTGCTCCATAACCTGTGGCTTCGGGCCGGATAAGGCTGCCTCCGTACTGGATTCCTTTTCCCGTCAGAACTCCTGTGAATTCGTTCTTTAATCTTTTATATTGTCCAAACAAATATCCTACTTCTCGTCCTCCTACACCAATGTCGCCTGCAGGAATATCAGTGTTTGGTCCAATATGGCGGTATAATTCTGTCATAAAACTTTGACAGAAACGCATGACTTCATTGTCGGATTTTCCTTTCGGATCAAAATCTGAGCCTCCCTTTCCACCACCCATAGGTAAGGTTGTTAAGCTGTTTTTAAAAACTTGTTCAAATCCAAGGAATTTTAGAATACTTAAGTTGACAGTTGGGTGAAATCTAAGTCCTCCTTTGTAAGGGCCAATAGCACTGTTCATTTCAATTCTGTAGGCTTTATTGATCTGGATCTCTCCTTTGTCATCCAGCCATGGGACACGAAACATTACAATACGCTCGGGCTCTGCAATACGCTCGAGTATTTTTGCGTGTTTGTACTTGGGGTTTTCCTCGATAAAAGGGATTAACGATTCAGCTACTTCTTGAACTGCTTGATGAAATTCCGTTTCGTTGGGGTTTTTGGCAGTAATTTCAGCCATGAATTGTTTTACTCTTGGATCCATGTTAGTTAGTTTTTGGGATTTGCAAATATTATTTCAACTTGTAGTACAAACAAACTTAGGCAAAAATTTTGTTTTGGTAAACATATTTTAGTTACGAATCTTTCGAGTAGGCCGAGGCTAAAATTATTTTTTGTTTAATATTATTATTGTCAAGGATTTTGAAGTTTTTGATAACAATATGTTGTGAAACATGTTGTGACAAAAGTCATTTTTAAAGTTTGATAATTTTGTATTGCTTTCCGGGAAGGGATTTGACAAGCCCTTTGAATTCAAGATCTAATAACAGGGGAGATATTTGACTGGTTGATTGTTTCATTTCATTACAAATGTGATCGATAGGAATTGTTTCGTAAGCTTTCAGTACTTCTAAAACTTCTTTTTCTTTTGCAGTTAGCTCCTGAAACATTTTTCGTTGAATGGTGCGTTGTTTTTGTTTTTGAACCTCCCAGCCCATAAGATATTCCAAGTCTGCTGCGCTTTCTATTAAAGATGCTTTGTTTGATTTTATTAGTTGGTTGCATCCTTTTGAATATTTATCGCTTACTCTTCCGGGAAAAGCAAAAACATCCCGGTTGTAGGAATTTGCTATGTCTGCAGTAATTAATGCTCCTCCTTTATCTCCGGATTCAACTATTACTGTGGCATCAGACATGCCTGCTATAATCCGGTTTCTGCTTATAAAATTTCCTGCAATGGCCCTGGTGTTGCTTTTGAACTCAGTCACCAAAGCTCCCTGAGAAACGATTTTTTCAGCAATATTCCGATGCATGGCCGGATATACCATGTTCAGTCCATGCCCGAGAACAGCGATCGTTTTTAAACCGGCCTCGAGTGCTGTAGTGTGAGCGCAGATATCAACTCCATATGCCAGTCCGCTTACGATTAATAATTCATCATTTGTTTGAGCGAGATCTTTGATTAGTTTTTTACAAAGATCAATGCCATGTTCAGTGGGCTTTCTTGTTCCGACTATACTCAGTGTTTTTATGCGAGAAAAGTCAACCTTCCCCTTTGAATAGAAAATCACAGGAGAGTCTTCACAGTTTTTAAGACGCTCCGGATATGCCTTGTCAGTGAAGAAATATGTATGAATGTTGTACTTTTCTATGAATTTTAATTCTGTTTCGGCTTTTTCGAGGTAATCTTTTGAACAAATGTGTTTTGCTGTTTGTTCTCCTATATTAGGAATTTTTAACAGGTTGTTTTTGTTCTCCTGAAACACAGCCTGGGGTGAGCCTGTGTAAGCTATTAGTCTTTTCGCTAAAATAGGCCCGATTTTTGGAATTAGACTTAATGCAATTTTATATTGAAGATTTTTGTCGAGGCTCATATAACCTGATTTTTGTCATTATATTAAAATAATTCAATCAAAACTATAACTTAATATTAACCAGCACGTATTACTTATACTTTTTTACACCTTAAAATCGTTTCTATCCTTTTCAAAATGAGTGAAAAAAGATTGGCAATTTAAGTAAATTTTTTGCAACTTTGTAAAATTTCCCTTAAGAATTGTTCGTTACATTACATATATAATTGTTGGAATTAAAGAAAACTAAAAAGCAGAGATGAGACAACTAAAGATTACGAAGTCCATTACGAATAGAGATAGTTCATCTCTAGAGAAGTATCTTCAGGAAGTAGGAAAAGAAAACTTGTTAACACCGGATGAAGAAGTAGATCTAGCACAAAGAATTAAGAAAGGGGATAAGGTTGCTCTGGAAAAACTTACAAGAGCAAATTTGAGATTTGTTATTTCCGTTGCAAAACAATACCAATTTCAGGGCTTAAGTTTACCGGACCTTATCAATGAAGGCAATTTAGGATTAATTAAGGCTGCAGAGCGTTTTGATGAAACTAAAGGTTTTAAGTTTATTTCCTATGCTGTTTGGTGGATTCGTCAATCCATTCTTCAGGCAATTGCCGAACAATCAAGGGTTGTAAGATTACCTTTAAACAAGGTGGGATCAATCAACAAACTTCATAAAGCATATTCAAAACTGGAGCAGGAGAACGATAGAACTCCGACAGCTGAAGAGCTTGCTGAAATGGTTGATTTACCCAAGGAAAAGGTGGAAAAGACACTTCAACTTTCAGGAAAACCACTTTCTATGGATGCTCCTTTTGATGACGATGAAGACGGTAGCTTGCTCGATGTAATGGAAAACGGAGATGCGCCGGAAGCTGATGGAACATTGATGAATGAGTCTCTTAGCAGAGAGATTGATCGCACTTTAAGCGTTTTGCCTGAAAAGGAAAAAGCGGTTATCAAGTATTTCTTTGGATTAGGCGTTGGTGAAATGTCTCTTGAAGAAATTGGCCAAAAACTGAATCTTACACGAGAACGAGTAAGGCAGATTAAGGAAAAGGGCATTAGAAGATTGCGTCATTCTTCAAAAAATAAGCTATTGAAAAAATATTTAGGATAATTTTTTAAGCGTTTAATTTTTTTCTTTAAAAGCCATCCGTAACAGGGTGGCTTTTTTAGTTTATTTCGTTTTTGAAAAATTTATTAATTTTAACTGTTTACTTAATTGATATCTTAGAGGTTCAATAGCTCTGTAAATCAAAAGAATAGAGCTGTATGGAAATAGTGATCGGCCATTACCACTTGCATCCCGGAGGTGTAACTAAGATTATTGATTCGCAGATAAAAAGCTTACGGCAAAATAGTCCTGGCATTAAACTGAAAATTGTTTGTGGCCATGCTGATGATGAACGTGTGCGAATGTATCAGAAAGATAATGTTGCTGTAATTATCAACAGTGACTTAAATTATCTTGCTGAAGGGCTTACTAAATCCGAACTGGAAGAAAAATTCCGTGAACTGAAATCGTTTTTTATTTCTCATTTGCCGGAAGATGGTATTCTCCATTTCCATAATGCCAATTTGGGCAAGAATCCATTGGTTTCCTACTGTATATATGAATTGGCAAGGGACACTATCTACTAGCTACTATCTGCTTTTTTTTAAATTTATCCTTCACTTGTGAAATTGCCTATTTCAATCACTTACAATTTTAAATGCCGGAACCAATTAGCTACTTAGGCACTTTCACTTTGTATTTCACATTGAACTTCCCTTTTGATATAGCATTTAATTTATTTCTCAGCATTCGTTTTTTTAGAGGAGCCGCTAAATCTGTAAATAATACACCATTCAAATGGTCAAATTCATGTTGAATAATTCTTGCGGCGATTCCTCCATATTCTTCATCGTGATAGTTAAAATCCTGATCATAATACTGAATGCGGACTTTTTCAGGCCTGACAATCTGTTCTCTTATTTCCGGTATACTCAAACATCCCTCTTCAAACACTTTATCATCGCCTGTGCGCTCCACTATTTCCGGATTAATAAAGGCTTGTTTAAAATCTTTTACTGAAGGATCATCTTCCTCCATTGGAGTTCCATCAATGACAAATATCCTTAAGTTTTTACCTACTTGAGGAGCTGCAAGGCCAATGCCATCTGAGTGATACATAGTTTCCCATAAATTTTTTATAAACTCTTCCAAACCCTCTTCTCCTTTTTCCACTTCTCTCGATACTTTCCGCAATACCGGAGAACCATAAACATATACTGGTAGTATCATCACTTTCTATTTTTTGCGTTCTAAATAGGACTGTAGAATTATCGTTGCACTAATTCGATCTACATTTCCTTTGTTTTGTCGTTGTTTCTTCTTCATGCCTCCGTCAATCATAGTTTGTTGAGCCATCTTTGAAGTAAAACGTTCATCTTCTATTTCAACCGGAATATCCGGAAATTGTTTACGTAATTTCTTCAAAAATGGTTTTATATATTCGACAGCTTCTGAATCCTGGTTGTTCATCTGTTTGGGATAGCCCACTACAATAATCTCTACGTTTTCTTTTTGAAAATAATCAGTCAAAAATTTCATTAACTCCTGGGGATGAACCGTGGTTAACCCGTTGGCTATCATTTGCAAGGGATCAGTTACTGCCAGTCCTGCCCGTTTCTTTCCATAATCTATTGCTAGTATCCGTCCCACAATTATATTTATTTAAACAAATTTAAAATTGCAAAAATAACAAGTTTTATGTTATTCTTCATAAAACGTTCTTTAAAATATTTTTATGACTATCAGATTGAAATAATGGATAGAACGCACCTGCCTGCAGGCAGGGATTAAGTGCCTCGCCTGCCGATAGACAGGGATTCGTCGGTTGCCGAACACAGTAAACGCGGATTTTTTTCTTACAATAAAAACTAATAACCAATTAAGTCTCTTTGCCTTTGCTAACGGATGAGTTAGCAAAGGCCAGAGAAAGGCAATGTCGGTTAATTTTAATTTTCATCATTCTCTTACAGAGTTACAATTTGATAGGAATTATTCTGAATATTATAAGATAACAGTTTCCCGTCAAGTATATCGCCGGTTTGAGTCAGCATTTTTATTACTTCATTTGCCTGAATGCTTCCAATAATCATTGGCAGCGTAGGTATAATTCCTTTGGCTGGTTGTTTTTCGGGCATTTCCGGGAAAATGTCACGGAGATTGATGCTGTTTTTATTATGCAGAATTGTCACTATTCCTTCATAATCACTAACTGATGCGTATACCAGAGGTCTTTTCAAGCTTGCGCACGTATCATTAATCAGGTAGCGTGTGGGAAAGTTATCTGTACAGTCCAAAACTACGTCGAAACCTTCAATTATTTTTTTGCAATTGGTTTCATCAATACGATTAGAAAATTTAGTAAGATGTATGTCCGGATTCAATTGCCGTGCCTTTTGACTCGCGATCTCAAGCTTGTCTTTTCCAATGTCGGAAGGGGAATAAAGCAATTGCCTTTGCAGGTTGCTTTTTTCCACTTTATCAAATTCCGCGACACCCAGATTTCCTACTCCTGCTGCAGACAAAGCAGGTATTGTGGCGGAACCTAATCCCCCGGCACCTATTACAAGGATTTTTGATTTTTTTAAATTAATGATAGCTTTTTCTCCCATTTCAGGCAGGGATATCATCCTGGAATATCTTTCTTTTTCATTATTTGTTAACTGTTCCATAGTAAATTTTGAAATTTTACTTTTCAATGCATTGGAGTGATTCATCCCAGTTTTTCCAAACTGCTTCATAACCTTTATTTTCAATAGCCGTTTCAATTTTTTCAGGACTTCGGTTATCGGCAACCTGAAATTGTTGCAAGTGATTATGCTCTTCATTATAACCGCCGGGTTCTGTCTTTGAGCCTGCACTCATAGTTGTAATGCCTAAAGGAAAAACATGATCCCTGAAATAAGGACTTTCCCTGGTGCTAAGTGCTAATTCCAGATTCTCATCAAATATACGGTAAGCAGTTATGAGCTGTACCATTTGTTTGTCAGAAATTTCATAATTTGGCTGGTAACTCCCGGCAAAAGGACGAAGTCTTGGAAATGATATGGAATAATTTGTTTTCCAGTAATGTTTTTGAAGATATCTAAGATGAAGGGCGTTAAAACAGGAATCAACACGCCAGTCTTCCAGTCCAAGCAAAACCCCCAGCCCCGTTTTATGTACTTCAGCATCTCCCATTCTTTCAGGAGTTTCTAATCTATGCCTGAAATCAGACTTTTTCCCTGAGGGATGATAGTGTCGATAATTCGTTTGATTATATGTTTCCTGGTAAAGATATACAGAGTTCAACCCGGCTTTCTGAAGTTTTCTATATTCCTCAACTTTCAAAGGCTGAACTTCAATGGAAACCATAGCGAACTTCTTAGTCATTTCCTGAACGACCTCATACAGATACTGAAAACCCGCTTCTTTGGGATGCTCACCAGTTACAAGCAAAATGTGTTCGAACCCCATTTCTTTGATTTTCTGGCTCTCATTCCGGATTTCTTCTCTGGATAAAGTTTTACGGGCAATTTTGTTAGTGTGATTGAATCCGCAATATACACAACCATTCGTGCACTCATTGGAAAGATATAACGGAATGTAAAGCTGAATAGTCTTTCCGAATCTTTTCAAGGTGAGTTTACGGCTGATTTGTGCCATCTCTTCGATATATTCTGAAGCTGCCGGAGAAAGCAATGCCATAAAATCTTCCAATTTGCCATTTCCGGCATGACTAAGGGCTCTTTCAACATCCCGGTAAGTTTTACCGTAAATTTGATCTTTGATTGTATTCCATGAATAGTGTTGAATTTCGTCAAAAAAGCTCATATAATTATAGTATTAATCGTTTAAAAAAGAAGTCAACGGGCTGGTAGAATGTGCTTTATTTGATTTTTCTCCAAGTTTAGCATGATATGCCATCCTCCCTGCCTCTACACTCAGCTTGAATGCCTTTGCCATTTCCACTGGATTTCCGGCAACGGCAATTGCTGTGTTTACAAGAACAGCATCGGCACCAATCTCCATTGCATCTGCGGCATGAGAAGGTGCACCAATACCAGCATCAACCACTACGGGTAAATTGCTCTGTTCAATAATGATCTTCAGAAATTCACGTGTATTCAAACCTTGGTTGCTTCCAATAGGAGAACCCAATGGCATTACTGCTGCACTTCCTACTTCTTCGAGTTTCTTGCACAAAACCGGATCGGCCAGTATATAAGGCAGAACAATAAAACCATCTTTAGCCAGTTCTTCGGTAGCTTTCAACGTTTCCTCCCCGTCCGGCAGCAAATATCTTGGATCCGGATGAATTTCCAGTTTAATCAGGTTTGTTCCCAGTGCTTCTCTGGCCAGTTGTGCTGAAAACACGGCTTCTTTAGCATTTCTCACTCCGGATGTGTTGGGAAGAATAGATAATTCTGGCTGATTAAGATAAGAAAGCATATCGTCTGAACTGATCTTTTTATTCATCCTGCGCAGAGCAACAGTTACCAACTCCGAGCCGGACGCTTTAATTGCTTCCGACATCACTTGATTGGAACTGAATTTTCCTGTTCCGGTAAATAACCGCGAACGAAATTTTTTATCGCCTATGGTCAACATGTTGGTTTGTTTGTTTTAGTTTATTAATGAGTTGCCTTGTGGATTTTTCTATGTCATTGCTATTTGCCAGTGATGAAGAAATAACCACTCCGTGAATACCTGTTGCTACCAATTCTTCAATATCTTCCGGTTCTATTCCCCCAATCGCAAAAACAGGAAGTGTAATTCCATGAGAATTTAACACGTCCATTATGTTATGAAAACCTTCCAATCCTAATGTTGGAGATAGTTTTTGTTTTGTAGTAGTATGCCGAAAAGGGCCAAGTCCTACGTAATTTACACCTTTCCGGTAAAGCGCCATAATTTCTTCTGCGCTGTTTGCAGTTCCCCCAATGATTTTTCCCTCACCTAAAAGTTGCCTTGCTTTTTCCGGTGCCATATCTTCTTTTCCTACGTGAACCCCGTCGGTATCTACCCGAAAGGCAAATTCAACATGGTCATTAACGATTAGTTTTGCGCCAAAATCACGGCAAATTGCTTTAACATCGGCCCCGGTTTCTGCCCATGTGGAAGCATCTGTTTCTTTTAAACGCAGTTGAATCCATCTGCACCCACCTTTACAAACATTTTCGACTTGTTGTGGGATGCTGGTTTCGCTCCACTGATTGGTAATGAATTGCAGCCGCTCTTCAACAGGTATTTTCATTGGGTTTATTTCTTTATTCATAAATCGATTTTTTGAGTTCGCTGAATTGTTTCTGTAAGTTTTCCATATCAGGATATTGAGAAAAATTTTTCCAAAGGCAGCCCAATACAGCATATCCACTAAAAGGAATATTCTGTAGCGCCTTAATATTGTCTGGATTTATGCCGCCAAGTGCGATAATTTCTGTATTTATTTCATTTTGGCTAAAAAAATTGCTTAAATTATCTACCGAAAACCCCGATTTGTGACCCTCTTTCGAGATGCTGTTAAAAACCGGGCTGATAAAGGCATAGTCGTAATTAGCGCCCAGCAATATAACTTCATCTTCGCTGTGCGTTGAAATGCTAATGTGGTACCCTTCAAATTTTTCTTCTATATCCGTGTTTTTGGTTTTCCGGGTGATATGCACACCCTTTAATCCATAAATTTTCACCAGTTCATAATGATTGTGCAAAATAATATTTGCGTAAAACTCTTCAGGAATTTTCTGCAGTAGATGTTCGAGCTCTTCTGTCTCCCAATTTGGTTTTCTCAGATGAAAATATTTCAAGCCCGTTTGAAAAAGGCTGCTTATCGCTTTCGCCTCTTGATCAAGCCAACCCGGGTGGGATATAACTATGAGTTTCTTATTTTCTGATATGGATCTCATTGCCCGTGTTGATGTCATGAATTTCCCCATTAATGTACTTTTTTGTTGATCCTGGCAGCGGTGATTGGCTTATGTTACTCATTCCATGGTTTTTAATTTATGTATAAGAGTTGAAAACAGAAAATTCCTTTTCCTAAAGACAGCAATTAAAGTGATTAAATCTGCCAAAAGGATTTACTAAAAGCTTAGGTTCAATTATCCGCCTTGTGATATTTCAATAAGTAAGACTTTATCTCCTTCCTTCAGGGCTGTTGTATCCCACTTGTTTTTGGGAACGACTTGCTGATTTAAGGCAACGGCAAATCCAGCTTTATCGATAAAATTCATTTCCTTCAGGATAGATGAAACGGTAGAATTTTCTGGCACTATCTGTTTTTCTTGATTTACAATGATTTCCATATGCAAAATTTTTGTTTTCTTTAACTCAGGAATAGTGCCGGTAAAATATACGGAATGAGATTATCTTTTTCCTCCGGCAGCACTAACTGCTTCAGGTTCAAAGGGTATGATCTCAGCCCGTATTTTGGGCACCCCTGTTTGATTTGTTTACAAAATTAGTGAAATTTTGTTCATAAAAAAAGCCGGGACAAAACCCCGGCTTTTTCTATCTCAATTATTTAATAAGATTAATAACTTAGTTCTGTTGGCCTGTTTGTACTTTTAATACATCTGAAATTGCCTTTTCAATTGTATCTTTGGGCAAAGCGCCCTGAGCCATTTGAGGTTGCTCGTCTTTAGGAATAAACAATATAGACGGAATACTTCGTATTCCAAACATCGCAGCAAGTTCCTGCTGATCTTCGGTGTCTATTTTGTAAACATCTATTTTTCCTTCATATTCCTGTGCAATTTCTTCAAGAATGGGGGATACAATTTTGCAGGGCTGACACCAGTCTGCATAAAAATCTATGATTACTGGTTTGTCTCCTTCAAATTTCCAGTCCTTGTTTTCTTCAAAATTGAAGATTTTTTCCTTAAAAGTTTCTTTTGTTAAATGTTCCATTAAATTGTGTTTTTATTTATTTACTACTTTAATTATCTAACAATTAATAAAATTAAATGTTTGAATAATATTAGTCAAACCTTATGCCAAAAAAATATAAACCTTAAAACCCTTCAAATATTTGAAATAATTGTAATTTTGTCATGAAGTTTTCAAAAATTGTCATATCTATATATGAAGAAATGTCTTAATCATCCGGTTTTCAAAACAGTCTCTGAAGTGATAGAAGAAGAAGGTTGGGTAGCATACGCAATTGGAGGTTATGTAAGAGATTGCTATCTGAAACGCCCTTCAAAGGATATTGATATTGTAGTTTTGGGAAGTGGAATTGAACTTGCGGAAAAAACCGCAAACAAACTGGGTATTAAACAAGTGAGTGTGTTTAAAAACTTCGGAACAGCAATGCTAAGGTATGAAGATGTTGAAATTGAATTTGTAGGTGCCAGGCGAGAATCTTATGATCGAAATAGCAGAAAACCAATAGTGGAAGACGGCACATTGGAAGATGACCAAAAACGGCGGGATTTTACCATTAATGCCCTTGCAATGAGTTTGAATAAGAATAATTATGGAGAACTGACAGACCCGTTTGAAGGGCTTAAGGATCTGAAAAACAAAACAATTCGCACTCCACTCGAACCCAGCCGTACGTTTTCAGATGATCCTTTAAGAATGATGCGGGCGATACGTTTTGCAACTCAATTAAGATTCTATATTGAAGAACATACTTTAGAAGCAATTACTGAAAATGCCAACCGGATTGAGATCGTTTCAAATGAACGCATTGTAGAAGAACTGCATAAGATATTGCTTTCACCTAAACCTTCAATTGGTTTTACCTTGTTGGACAAGACAGGTTTGCTGAATTACTTTTTACCTGAACTGAGTCAGTTGAAAGGAGTGGAGGAACGCAATGGCTGGAGTCACAAAGACAATTTTCAGCACACACTGCAGGTAGTAAACAATGTTGCCCGTAAAAGTGATAAACTTTGGCTTCGCTGGGCAACTTTATTGCATGATATTGGCAAGCCCATAACCAAAAGGTTTAATAAGGAGCAGGGCTGGACATTTCATGGACATGATAAAGTAGGGGCAGATATGATTCCTGCTCTTTTCAAAAGGTTGAGATTGCCCTTAAATGAAAAAATGAAATATGTTCAAAAATTAGTTGAATTACACCTTCGTCCGATCGCCCTGGTAGAAGAAGTAACTGATTCCGCATTGCGCCGCTTATTATTCGAGGCTGGAGATGACCTTGAAGATTTAATGATTTTATGCGAAGCTGACATCACATCAAAAAACATGAAAAGGCTGAAACGCTTTTTGAACAATTTCCAAAGGGTGCGGCGAAAACTTAAAGAAATAGAAGAAAAAGACCGGGTGAGAAACTTCCAGCCTCCTGTTTCCGGTGAAGTCATTATGAAAACTTTTGATATCAAACCGGGAAGAAATGTCGGAATCATCAAAAATGCCATTAAAGATGCCATCCTTGACGGCAAAATAGAAAATGACTATCAGCAAGCGTATGATTTTATGATTGAAAAAGGGAAAGAGCTCGGATTGAAGCCGGTGAATGATGAATAACTTTCCTGGAAAATTCTACTTAGGCAATTTCAGTAGTAGCGGCTAAATTTGAAAAAAGTAGATAGTAGATAGCATCGATTAATCAGGCAGTTTCAGAAGTACCGGCTATATTCTTATAAGAATCCAGAATGAAGAACTCAGAATACGATAAGGCTAACTATCAATGAAATATAAATAATTGTATAGGTATTTTAATGTGTTAATTAAAAGAATGAGCATTTTATAAAATTCCTATTAAAAAACGAGGTCATATCTTCTCTCCTGCCTGCTGCTTAATTTTTTCTCTTTTCCTTTCTCTGTTCAAACGCTGACAGGCCTTGAAGGCGCTGTCAGGTTTTTCTCCTCGCTGCTACTGCTTCTGCGACTGCTTACTCATTAATTAAATGATGGCCTTTATAATATTTGCCCCTACTTCTGAAATTGCCTAAAGTAATAGAAAAAGATAGTGTCTTATGCTTTCTTCTTCTTTTTGTTATTTTTTTCTTGTATTTCTTCAGCGATATCAGAGTCAACCAGAATTCTTCCACAATATTCGCATACAATAATCTTTTTCCTTGAACGAATATCCAACTGTCTTTGCGGAGGTATTTTGTTAAAGCAACCACCACAGGCACCACGTTCAACTCTTACAACGGCGAGGCCATTTCTTGCATTTTCTCTGATTCGGGTATATGCATTAACTAATCTGTCCTCAATAAGTTTTTTAATTTCTTCAGACCGTTTATTTAGCTTTTCCTCGTCCTTTTTCGTTTCAGCAATAATAGAATCGAGTTCGTCTTTTTTATTTTGAAGGTCCTGCTTTCGCTCATCGAGTTCTTTTTTTGCTTCATCAATGTCTTTTTGGCGGTGCTCTATTTTATTCTCGAATTCTTTGATATGTTTCTGCCTCAATTCAATTTCCAGTGTCTGAAATTCAATTTCTTTAGACAAGGATTCGTACTCGCGGTTATTTCTTACATTATTTTGTTGCTTTTTATATTTTTCAATTAAAGCCTCAGACTCTTTAATTTCATTCTTTTTATTTGAAATAGAAGTTTCCAGTTCTTTTACTTCATCTTCAAAATTTTTCAGGCGTGTTTCTAAACCGGCTACCTCGTCTTCTAAATCCTGCACCTCCAAAGGCAGTTCTCCACGCAGTCTTTTGATTTCATCAATGGAAGAATCAACAGTTTGTAATTCGTACATTGCCCTTAGCTTATCCTCAACAGAAATCTCTTTGGGATCTGCTGCTTTTTTATTTTTTGTAGCTGCCATATTAGTAATAGTTTATTGGATTCGTATTTATCTTTGAAAAATGGACTGCAAAATTAGGAAAATTTTCTGTAAGTACTTCATAAAAAATTTCTTTCGTTACTTTTTCACTTTCATAATGTCCAATATCGGCAATCAATATTGCATTATCAGCATCGAAAAAATGATGATATTTAAAATCGGCGGAAACGAGCGCGTCAGCCCCTGCTTTTTTAGCGTCATCAAGAAGAAAGCTACTGCTTCCGCCCCCAATCGCAACTTTTTCTACAGTTTTTTGAAGAAATTTTGTATGTCTAATGCAACCGGTTTCAAATGATTCCTTTAGAAAGTGTAGAAAATCAGATTCCTTCATTCCCTCTGAAAAAGAACCTATTACACCGGCTCCTGCTTCGGTATATAAATTATTAAGCGGATATAGGTCATACGCTACCTCCTCGTAAGGATGCGAATCAAATAATGCCTTGAGGACCTGGTTGGTTTTGTATTTTGGAAAAACAGTTTCAACCCGGGTTTCATCTTCAAAATGCAGCTTTCCTTTTTCGCCTACATAAGGATTTGTTCCCTCGCCTGCTCTGAAAGTACCTTGTCCTTTAAGGTTGTAGCTACATGAGTCATAGTCGCCTATTTGGCCTGCTCCGGTATCAAACACTGCATCGCGAACATCATCAGCATTTGCGTGAGGAACAAAAAATACTAACTTGACCAATTGATTTTTCATTGGCCTTAAAATTTGAACATCCCTCAGGCCTATTTTTTCTGCAAGTTTAATATTGACGCCCTTGCCCGAATGATCAAGGTTTGTATGTGCAGAATAGATAGCAATATTGTTTTGAAGAGCTTTTAAAACTATGCGTTCCACATAGTTCTTGCCCGTTAAACTCTTTAAACCTGAAAAAATCACAGGATGATGCGAAATGATAAAATTGGCATCTTTCTTCAAAGCTTCATCTATGACATCTTCTGTCACATCTACGCAGGCAAGAATGCCTTTTAGTTCTTGTTCTCCGTCCCCTAATTGAAACCCTGAATTATCATAATCTTCCTGCAGGGCGGTGGGGAAGTAACGCTCCAAAAAGTTTACCAATTCCTTTATTTGCATAAAATGATTTAAGTTTATTTTCGAGGAAATTATTCAATATTTTCCAAATCCTCACGAATATCAACAAGCATTGAGCGAATTTGTTTGAGGGATTCTATAACTTTGAAGTTGTATATAGTGCCTTCCCTGTTTTCTTTCATTTTCTTTTTCGCACCTTTTAAAGTCATTCCCAAATCTTTTACCAGGTAATAGATTATATGAAAGTTTTCAATATCTTTTTCTGTAAAATACCGGTTGCCTTTTTTGTTTTTTTTGGGGTTAATAACATCAAATTCCTTCTCCCAATAACGAATTAATGAAGTATTCACTCCAAACATTTCAGCAACTTCGCCGATACTATAATATAATTTTTCAACTTTTTTTTCTTTATAAGGCATAAGCAAACAATTTGCGAAATATTAACAAATAGGCAAAACTTAATTTGGAAAGTTGTTATTGTATCCAGTCAAAAACATATTAATCAAAAGATTGACCACTGTTTCGTGAGATAAAAATCATTTTTTCATATTGTTCGGGAGTCAGGTCATTAAAATAATAATGAACCGGATTGACTTTTTCATCCCCTTTTTCCACTTCATAATGAAGGTGGGGGGCTGTAGATAGTCCGGAATTGCCTAAATAACCAATTACATCCCCTCTTTTGACTTTTTGTCCTTTCCTCACATTAAAATCAGCGAGATGAGCATATCGGGTTTTGTAGCCGAACCCATGATCAATGACTACTCTTTTTCCGTACCCGCGGTAAGAGTCCTTTACTTTCTTAACAACCCCATCGCCGGTAGCATAAACTTCAGTACCCGTTGAAGCGGTAAAATCCATACCCTCGTGAAATTTTTTAATTTTATAGATGGGATGAATTCGCCAGCCAAATCCTGAAGCAGTTCGGGTAAGATCTTCGTTTGATACCGGCATAATAGCTGGAATAGCTGACAACATTTCTTTTTTATTATCAGCCATATTTATTATCTCGTCATAGGACCTGGATTGCACATAAAGCTGTTTTGATAATTTATCCAGCCTCTTGGATGTTTTTATAACCAATTCGGAATTTTCAAGGTTTTTTAATTTATTATAGTGTTCAGTTCCACCATATCCTGCTTCTCTGACGGAAGAAGGTATTGGGTCGGTTTCAAAAATAGTGCGATAAATGTTATTGTCACGCTGTTGCAAATCTTGCAGTGTGTTTTCTACTAAATCAAATCGTTTATCGAGAATTTCATATTGAAGTTTAAGTTGTTCATTCTCTCTTTTCAAACCTTTTTCTTTGGGAGTATCAAAAAAAGTGCTGAATACCAAGTTGTAAACCACAGCAATTACCACAGTGGCAAAGAAATAAGTAAGAAAACGGAAGAACTTATCTTTCCAGGTAAGTTTCACCTTTTCATACTTAACTGTTTTGGGGTTATATTTATACTTAAACTTCTCCATTTTTTAATCCATTGGATTTCTGGATTTTGAAGCCACTTCAATCATCTCATCATATTCCTCTGCCGTTACATCATTAAAATAATAATGCATTGGATTCACCGCCCGATTGTTTCTTCTTATCTCATAATGAAGGTGCGGCCCTGTGGATCGGCCAGTATTGCCTAAAGTTCCTATGACATCACCTCTGCTTACTTCATCTCCTTCTTCTACTCCAATCTTGCGTAGATGAGCATAAATTGTTTTGTATCCAAATCCATGGTCGATTATCACTTCTTTTCCGTAACCAAAACGGCTGAATTCAGCCTTAATTACTTTTCCGTCACCGGTTGCATAAATATCGGTTCCAACAGGCCCGGTAAAATCCATACCTCTATGCATACGGATCTTTCCGTTAAAAGGATCCTTGCGTTTTCCAAAATAATCACTTATTCGTCTAAAATCATCAATTGCTATTGGCTGGACAGCAGGAATACATGAGTTCATTTCTTCCTTGTTCCTGGCCAAAACGGCAACAGAATCAAAAGATTTGGACTGGATATAGACTCGTTTTCTTAAATTTGAAATTTTGTTTGCAGTTTTAACTAATTTTTCAGAATAAGGTAGGTTTTCCAGTTCTCTGAATTCCTCAGCTCCTCCAGTTCCTGCTTCCCTGATGTTATCCGGAATTGGCTCTAATTCAAAGATGGGTCTGTATAGTCTGTCATCCCGTCGTTCTACCAATTCCAGGTGAGAATTAATTTCCTCTAATTGGTCTTGCAAAACATCAAACTTCCATTCAATTTCTTCTTGTTCTGCTTTTAATTCTTTAACCTGGGGTGTGTCGTAATAAGATGTGACAATAACATGTAGAATTATAGCGGTAACAACTGTCACAAAGAAAAAGGATAATATATTGATGAGCTTCTTTTTTGAAGAGACCCTTATTTTTTTGTAAGTAAGCGTATATGGATCAAATCGATATTTTATTTTTGCCATAAAAAATAATGTTTCTCTTTTCTTACTACGAATGTAAGGAGTAAATGGTTCGCAAAACTTTGTTCAACTTTAAAATGCTTATTTGTAGCAAATCTAAAGGATTTATTTAATTTTACAAAATATTTTAGATAAAAATCATTCTTGAGAAAGATATCAAGTGAATGGCGATAAAAAATTTTAAAATAATCTTTTATGACTTCAAAAGAAATTAGAAAAAAGTTTCTGGACTTTTTTCAGAATAAATCACATACTGTTGTTCCCTCTGCACCCATGGTAGTTAAAGACGATCCAACTTTAATGTTTATCAATGCAGGGATGAATCAATTCAAAGATGTATTTCTTGGCAATGAACAGCCAAAAGATAAACGTGTAGTGGATTCGCAGAAATGTATGAGGGTTTCAGGAAAACACAATGATCTGGAAGAAGTAGGCCATGATACCTATCATCATACAATGTTTGAAATGTTGGGGAATTGGTCATTCGGGGATTATTTTAAAGAAGAAGCTATTGCATGGGCATGGGAATTTCTTGTTGAAGAATTGGGGATTCCGGAAGAAAGGTTTTATGCTACTGTATTTGAGGGTGATGAAAGAGATAGTCTGCAAAAGGATGAAGAATCCTATCATTTCTGGGAAAAATATCTTCCTGAAGGACGTATATTAAGCGGCTCTAAAAAAGACAACTTTTGGGAAATGGGTGATACCGGACCGTGTGGCCCATGTTCTGAAATCCATGTCGATTTCCGTAGTGAAGAAGATCGCAAAAAAGTGCCCGGTGACCGACTCGTAAACCAGGATCATCCGGAGGTCATTGAAATCTGGAATCTTGTATTTATTCAATTCAACAGAAAAGCCGACGGAAGTCTTGAAGCTTTGCCGCAAAAACATGTGGATACAGGAATGGGATTTGAAAGGCTCTGTATGATAATGCAGAACAAGCTTTCAAATTATGATACAGATGTTTTCCAGCCGATAATACAGGAGATAGCAAAAATCTCAGGCAAACATTACGGAGATAATGAGGCTACGGATATTGCCATGCGTGTAGTAGCCGATCATCTGAGAGCTATATCATTTTCCATTGCTGATGGACAGTTGCCTTCAAATGTGAAAGCCGGTTATGTGATCAGACGAATCTTAAGAAGAGCCCTGAGATATGGATACAGCAACCTGGAACAAAAGGAACCCTTCATATATAAATTGGTGCCAACGTTAATTGAAGTTATGGGTGATGCCTATCCCGAACTTCAGAATCAGAAAACCCTTATAGAAAAAGTAATAAAAGAGGAAGAACAATCTTTTCTTAAAACTCTGGACACAGGCATTAAGTTGCTAAATCAGGTTATAAAAAAGACATTGGACAATAATTACAACGTAGTTGACGGTAAAACAGCCTTTGATTTGTATGATACTTATGGATTTCCCCTGGATTTGACCGAACTTATTCTGAAAGAACATGATCTGGTTGTTAATCGCAAAGAATTTAACGAAGAGCTTGAAAAACAAAAGAAACGCTCAAGGCAAGCGGGACAGGTTGAAACAGGTGACTGGATAAAACTTCAGGAAGATGACAAAGAGGAGTTTGTAGGTTACGATTACCTGAATACTGAAGTACAAATTACACAATATAGAAAAGTAAAGTCAAAAGGAAAAGAATTCTATCAGCTTGTATTTAATTATACGCCTTTTTATTCAGAAGCAGGTGGCCAGGTAGGCGATACAGGATATATTGAGGCCAACGGAGAAAAGATAAATATTATAGATACAAAAAAAGAAAATAATCTTATAGTTCATTACACAAAAAAGCTTCCTTCGGATGTCTCTGCAACTTTTCGGGCTGTCGTTAGTAGGGAGGAAAGAGTGAAAACTGCTAACAATCATACAGCAACCCACTTGCTGCACCATGCATTAAGGAAAATACTGGGCAGTCACGTAGAACAAAAAGGTTCTCTTGTTCATCCGGATTACTTACGATTTGATTTTTCTCATTTTCAGAAACTTTCAAAAGAAGAAATAAACAAAATTGAACAGGCTGTTAATCATTATATTAGAGAAAACATGCCGCTTGAAGAAAAACGGGAGATTCCGATGAAAGAGGCAAAAGAGATGGGAGCTACCGGTCTTTTCGGAGAAAAGTACGGAGACGTAGTCCGTGTCATCCGGTTTGGCGATTCTATCGAATTATGCGGAGGAACACACGTTGAAGCCACAGGACAAATCGGTTTCTTTAAAATTACTTCTGAAGCAGCAATTTCAGCAGGAATAAGGAGAATTGAAGCTATTACTGCCGATAAAGCCGAAGAATATATTTATGAAAAATTAGACACCCTGGAGGAAATCAGAGAACTGCTGAACAATCCGAAAAATCTCCCAAAAAGTGTGGAAAAATTGGTGCAGGAGAATACATATCTTAACAAACAGGTTGAAGAGCTTCTTCAGGATAAAGTAAAAAATATAAAACAAGAGCTGGCCAATAAGAAAGAAAATATCAATGGAATTAATTTTATTGCAGATGTCGTGGAAATTGAATCGGCCGCGGCAATGAAAGACATGGCCTTTCAATTGAAAAAAGAGGTTGATAACCTGGTTCTATTCATGGGAGCTAATATAAAAGGAAAAGCGAACCTTTCTCTTATGATCTCAGAAAACCTGGTTGATGAAAAAGGCCTTAATGCAGGTAATATTATCCGTGAAGCTGCGAAGGAAATTAAAGGAGGAGGAGGCGGACAGGCATTTTATGCTACGGCGGGTGGCAAAGACCCCGATAAACTTAAGGCCGCATTGGATAAAGGGAAAAATATTATTCTTGAAAGTATGAAGCAATGAGATTTTTGGGAGGTTCGATAAATATCTATAAGAACACAGAACACAGAATTCAGAATAGGCGTATTCAGAAATACTTAAGGGTTTAATTATTAGTCTATTTGCAGGACTGAGTAATAATTTTCAGCACTAAAATTAACCAAAATCATCAAAAAACGAGGTTACGGAATTATCGACATGTGAAAAAAACTCACAAAACTTTAGGTTATTCTAATACGTATTACGAAATATATTTTGTTAACCCTTATATGCTGCAGATTTTCTCTGCTTACTGCAACTGCGACTGCTTCCTCATTAGCTAATTGAGACTTATTTTTATATTTGCCTTCACTTCTGAATTTGCCTTTTTTATCGTATTCTGAATTCTGTATTCTGTATTCTGAATTCTGTATTCTTATAGATATTTAGCCGGTACTTCTGAAACTGCCTATATAACCAAAATTGGTCGCTACTTCTGAATATGTCTATCTCAATCGTTTACAATTAACGTATCCGTTGTGTATTGATATGGATTGCGAGTAACGAAGAATAAATTGTAACCTTTTTGAACAGGAGAAAAATCAAATGAGGTGTCCTTCGAAACTTCTTCATCGGGGCATACTCCATGGGACTCGTAAGTACCATAAGCCTTTAATCCATAGGCTGTATCGTTTAATTCTGTAAATATAAAATGCATATCACCCCAGCATCCATTATCTACTTTGGCTGTTGCACGTATTTGGAACGTGTCTGTCACCGAAACAGCTGAGTCGGGAATTGAGAACTCCGTGATTGGAACAATATCAGTTCTTTTAACGTATGTTTCGCTCCCCGGATCACACCGGACAATAAAAATAAGAAAAAGAATGCCTAAGGAACTGATCACCGTATTCTTTAAAGAGCGTTTATGTATCATTTTAAGTTTTATTTTGTTTGAACATCCATTTCATCAATTAACCAGTCAACCTCACCATATTTTTCAAGGATAAAAAGCAAATATCGAATATCAGTGCTAATTGTTTTTTGCATACCTTCTTCAAACTCGATATCACCGGTCATTCCTTCCCAATTACTGTCAAAAGCCAATCCAATAAGCTCTCCTTTACCATTCAAAACAGGACTTCCTGAATTTCCGCCTGTAATGTCATTATTGGTTATAAAGCACACCCGCATTTCTCCATCTACTCCATATTGCCCGTAATCTTTATTCTTGTATAACTTCTTCAGTTTATCAGGCACTCTAAATTCATAATTATCAGGGTCTTCTTTTTCCATAACTCCTTTAAGAGTTGTGTAATATTTATACTTTACAGCATCTTTTGCTTTATAACTGCCAGCTTTGCCATAAGTCATCCGCATAGTTGAATTTGCATCCGGGTAGAAGGTTTCGTCTTCTTTCATTTCTATCACTCCATCAACAAAAAGCCTTTGGCCCTTTTGCAGATTTGCATCAAACTGACCTGATTTTCTATTTAGTTCTCTGTACATATCAAATACCGACTGAGAGAAAGTATATACCGGATCGTCAGCGATAACTTCAGCCTCAGGGTCGTCAACAAACTCATCAAATTTTTCTTTATCAGTGAATACAGATTGGTTGTAGAGCTCCTCTACAAACTCTTTCACATTTCCGTCATGCCTTTTCAGGCCCTCTGAAAAAGCCTGGGGATAGTACTTCTCATCAATATCTTCTTTGAACATTTTAAATAATGCCAGAGCAATATCTTTATCTGTAGGTTTATGATAATCCTTAAAATGTTTGTTTGCCTGGGCTTTTAAATTTTCTTTTGCGTTTTCAATCTCTTTTCGGTTAAAAAGGCGCTTAAAGAAAGACATTTCAAGTTTCTCTTTCAGTGAAGAGGCATTATTAGCAAAGCGAGTTATTTCGGGGCCAATAAGCATTGTTTCCAACACATATTGAGAGGCATTCTTAAATTCTTCGCGGTTTTTGTAAGCTTCGCGGATTAGTTCCAGCGCTTCGCCATATTTTTCTTCTCTCTCCTCGTTTCCTGTAACCCATTCCAGAAATTCACGCTCCAGCTCTTTTCTTTGTGAAACCAGGTCGATCCTTTTAAATCCTTCCATCTGGCCTTTGCTGTACTTCCAGTAATTGCTGGTTCCTTTATACTTAGAAGAATACATTATGCGATGCTCGGGACTCTTATTCATGATCTCTTTCATGATGTCAAGCTTTTTTCCTCGTATATTTATGCGGTTGGGGTGAGAAATTTTTTTCAGCTCTTTAATTCCGTAGGAAGTCATAAAGCGGTCGGTATTACCGGGATATCCCATAATCATGGCAAAATCGTCTTCTTCCACGCCGTCAAGCGAAACCGGGAGGTGGTGATCAGGTTTATAAGGCACATTATCAGGAGAATATTCAGCCGGTTTTCCATCTGGCGACATATAAACACGGAACATCGAAAAATCAGCTTTATGCCTTGGCCACATCCAGTTATCGGTTAAGCTTCCAAAGTCACCAATAGAGGTTGGAGGAGAAGCTACCAGCCTGACATCTTTAAATGTCTCATAAACCATCATGTAAAATTCGTTGCCTTCATAAAACGGCTTTACTGTAGCATTGTAATGAGTTCCTTCAACAGCTTCTTCTTCGAGTTGGTTGCTCAACTCCTTAATCTTGGCAGAACGTTCCTGTTCTGTCATATCTGCATTGAGCTGAGAATTGATTTTATCAGAAACATCTTCAATTCGCTTCAAAAACTGAACTTTCAAACCCGGATTGGGAAGTTCCTCATCCATGGAATTTGCCCAAAATCCGTTTTTCAGATAATCATTTTCAACAGAAGAATGTGATTGAATCTGCCCATATCCGCAGTGCATATTCGTGAGTAACAATCCTTTATCCGAGATGATCTCGCCAGTACATCCACCCCCAAAAATAACGATGGCATCTTTCAGGCTCGAATTATTCACACTATAAATATCTTCCGGGCTGAGTTTTAAGCCCATTTCTGTCATTTTTCCCTGATCCAGTTTATGGAGCAGGTTAACCATCCACATGCCTTCATCAGCCTTTGCAATGTTGGTGAACAAAACTGATGCGCTAAAGATTGCTAATAAAAAGATTTTCTTCATTTTTATACTGTTTTAATTAAATATAATTTGGTTACACATTTATTTTCTTCTTGAATTATACAATATCTATGACCCAAACAGTGTAATAACGTTTAAAAGCGATTAAAATAGATATTTACTATATTGTTTTATCCTGACTCCCATTGGAATAAATTGAAAAATATAAAAAGAATTCTTAATTTCATCTTATTCCTTCCAATAGGTTTCTGAATTAATGCCTGTGGTACGTTTTACTTACAATCCGCCATCCTTCTTCAAACTTATAAAGCTGCAGGTAATCTGTAAAGAGCTTTTCATCTTTTTGATAAAGCTCGATCTTCGCCATAGCTGCTTTACCTGTGACATCTATAAAGTTATACTTACAGGTGATCTTTTCTTCTTCAGGCTTATCTTCCGGGTTCTTTTCTTTTCGTTTTTTCACACTTTCCAACCAGCTGTAGATCGGATATTTGGTAAGCATATTTTTATCATCCACACCCAAAAGATTAA
>JBNJFT010000005.1:0-8509 GCA_051747065.1 Bacteroidota bacterium
AATAAATTTTTACCGAATCTTCCCAGGGAAGAATTCAGGGCTCAAACCCTTGCGGTTGAATTATACCTTGAGGCAGGTGTTAGGGGTGTCGAAATTGGTACATTGTTAGCGGATAGAGACCCGGAAACTCGTGAGAACCGTTACCCTGATCTGGAATTATTGAGATTAGCTATCCCTAGAAGGGTTTATACCAACAACCACATGGACGTAATTGCCGCAGCCTTAAAAAACGTTTATGACCGAAGGTCCGAAATCACCAAAGGTTTAAAAATTGTTAGAGAAGCACCTATTATGAGGCATTTTACTGTGGAATTGGAAAGAGTATAGTTAACTGTTTTAGGGTTTTGTGAACAATTCGGGTTGTTCATTGTGTGAATCATAATTGTGCCTGAATAATGCAGTTAAAGTTTTTGAAAGTAGACTTCTGCATTATTCAGGTATATTTTATTCTGAATGTTACAAACTACGGTAAAAAATGGAAGAGAGTAGCAATATAGGCTGTGTTTTATAGAAGATAGATGTTGTATGAAGGATTTGACAAACGGAAAAGAGGGAAGTTTGATTCTAAAGTTTGCATTGCCAATGCTTCTCGGCAACGTATTTCATCAATTATATAATGTTGTCGATAGTATTATTGTTGGAAAGTTTATAGGAAAAGAAGCTTTGGCAGCTGTGGGAGCGTCTTTCCCTGTGATCTTTGTGTTTTTTGCATTGGTTCTTGGCATTTCTTCGGGTAGTACGGTTGTTATTTCTCAGTATTTTGGAGCTGGAGATAATGAGAAAGTAAAGAAGACTGTTGATACCCTTTTTATCTTTCTGTTTTTTGCTTCATTGGTTGTTGGGGCATTAGGTTTCATTTTCAGCAGAGAGGTTTTTCTTCTTTTACAACTCCCGGAAGAGGTTATTCCTATGGCTGAGACTTATCTTAAAATTTTCTTTGGAGGGGTGATAGCATCTTTCGGATTTATGGGAGTTAGTGCTTCGTTAAGGGGGCTTGGGGATTCCAAAACGCCATTGTATTTTTTGATTATTTCCACTGTCTTCAATATCGGTTTTGATATTTTATTTGTGGTCGTATTTAACTGGGGGATTGCAGGTGTTGCTTTTGCAACTGTTCTCGCTCAGGGAGGCGCTTTTATTACAGCCTTGATTTATTTAAACCGAACACATCAAATAATAAAGTTTTCTTTTCTTAATTTAAAGTTTGATTGGAAGTTGTTTCGGCAAAGTATGAGAATTGGACTGCCAACCGGGGTTCAGCAAACTGTTGTCGCAATGGGTATGATGACTTTGGTGGGAATTGTGAATCAATTCGGCACCAATGTTATTGCAGCTTATTCCGTGGCCGCGAGAGTAAATTCGTTAGCCACATTGCCTGCCATGAATTTTTCAAGAGCTTTGGCTACTTTTGTCGGGCAAAACTTAGGAGCTAAAAAGGAGGAGCGTGTAAAAACCGGATTTATAGCAACGTTGAAGATGTCGTCTGTCGTTTCTGTTTTGGTTACTCTTCTTGTAGTATTTTATGGAACTTTTATTATGAATTTATTTACGAATGATGCGGAAGTAGTGAAAATCGGAGTAGAGTATTTGATGATTGTCGGTTCCTTTTACCTGGTTTTTTCTGCTATGTTTGTTACATCTGGTGTTTTACGTGGTGCAGGGGCTACTTTAATTCCTATGATTACAACTATTATTTCTTTATGGGGAATTCGTATTCCCGGTGCTTATTTTTTGTCGGAGAGGATTGGAGAAACCGGGATATGGTGGTCGATTCCTATTGGTTGGTTTATGGGGCTTGTAATGGCTTATGCTTATTATTTGACAGGCAAATGGAAAAAGAAAGTGGTAGTAAATTAAATGATTTTGTTTAGAATTGATTATTTGCCGGATTGTTGTACCTTTGCAGAAAGTTTGAAATAAATAGACAAATTTATGTTATACTCCATGACCGGCTATGGTAAGGCCGAGAAAAGTTACCAAAACAAGAAAATCTCCGTAGAATTAAAATCTCTGAATAGCAAATACTGTGATATTAACGTAAAGATACCTTATCATCTGAGGGAAAAGGAGCTTGAAATCCGTAAGGTGCTTAATAATCAATTGCAACGTGGTAAAATTAACTGCATGCTCGCTCAGGAGGTTTCAGATGAAGAAAAGGCTTCAACAATAAATTCTCCGGTAGTTAAAAATTATGTAAAACAAATTCAGGAGATATCGAAAGATATTAATCTTGAGTTTAGTCCGGAATTGTTAAGAGCAGCTTTGCAAATGCCTGAGGCTCTTGAAAAGTACGAAGAAGAGTTAGGCGAGGAAGAATGGAATACGATTTTTGATACTTTACAAAATGCTATTGACGACCTCAATTCTTTCAGGAAGCAAGAAGGAGAAGCAATGGAAAAAGATTTTGAAGAGCGGATAGGCATAATGTCAAAATACTTAAAGGATCTAGAACCTTTTGAGCAGAGGCGGATAGACAAGGTTAGGGAGCGATTACATGAAAAGTTTACGGAACTCAAGGGAGAGTATGATATTGATGAAAACCGATTTGAACAGGAAGTCGTTTATTATCTTGAGAAATTCGACATTACCGAAGAGAAAGTCAGGCTCCAAAATCATTTTGATTATTTTCTTGAGATGATGAAACAACCAGTTGCTTCCGGGAAAAAATTAAATTTTATAGCTCAGGAAATGGGCAGAGAGATTAATACTATAGGCTCTAAAGCCAGTGATATGGACATCCAGAAGATTGTTGTACAATTAAAAGACGAACTTGAAAAAATTAAGGAACAACTAATGAATGTTCTATAAACACTTGTAATTATTGTATCTATGAAAGGGAAATTAGTGATTTTTTCTGCTCCATCAGGTTCAGGTAAGACCACTCTTGTAAGAAAGCTATTGGAAAAAGACCTGAATCTTGAATTTTCAATTTCTGCTTGCAGTAGGCCAAAGAGGGATTATGAAGTAAATGGGAGAGATTATTACTTTTTTAATATTGATGAGTTTAAAAAGAAAATAGATAGCGGAGATTTTGTGGAATGGGAGGAAGTATATCACGATCATTTCTATGGGACATTGAAATCCGAGATTGAAAGGATTCGCAATCAGGGAAAAAATGTTATTTTTGATGTTGATGTCAAAGGGGGGATAAATTTGAAAGAAACATATAAAGACAACGCATTGGCTTTGTTTGTTATGCCGCCTTCTGTTGAAGAATTGGAAAGAAGACTGATTGACAGGTCTGCAGATGAGCCGGACAAAATTAAATTGCGGATAGAGAAGGCAGAATCTGAATTAAAATATGCGCATAAGTTCGACATTATTATCTATAATGATGACTTAGATGAAGCAGTAAAAGAAGCAGAACATGCTATTAGAGAATTTATTCTGACCTGATAACTGTAGAAGAAATATTATTGAGTGAATAAGTAACTTTTAGCAGTTCAAAATTCGATTTTTCACAGAAATTACGATATTGAATTAATTTGTAAATTATTCGGGTTTAAAAATGAAATTCTAAAATAAACAAACTTATATGAACTTAAGTGCCTTGTATGGTTCAAAAAAAAGGATATCCAAATGAAGATTGGATTGTTTTTTGGTTCTTTTAATCCCATTCACATTGGCCATTTAGCGATGGCAAATTATTTTGTTGAATTCTCTGATTTGGAACAAATATGGTTGGTGGTTTCTCCTCAGAATCCTTTTAAAACAAAAAAGAATTTGCTTTCTGAATATGAGAGATATCAGATGGTAGACATAGCGCTCTCTGACGATTTTCAGATCCGGGTTTCTAATATTGAATTTAGTTTACCAAAACCATCATATACTATTGATACGCTTACATACTTAACGGAAAAGTATAAAAATCACCGATTCGCATTGATTGTTGGCTCCGATAATTTAAAATATTTTTACAAATGGAAGAATTACGAGGAAATAATCAATCAGTATGACATTTATGTTTATCCAAGACCCGGAAGTGATCCATATCAATATAAGGATAAATTTCCCATTAATATCGTAAACGCTCCTCTCATAGAAATATCTTCAAGTTTTATCCGTAGTGCAATAGCAGAAGGAAAAGATGTGCGTTATTTTCTTCCTGATAAAGTATATCAATATATTAAGAAAATGCATCTATACGAAAAATAAAATGAGTGTAACTTGGTTAACAAAAATTTAGATAAAAGCTTATGGTACTTTTAATTCTATATCTTTTCATTGCTCTGTTTTTCTCTTTTCTTTGTTCTTTGCTTGAGGCTTCGTTGCTCAGCACAACGCCTTCATTCATAGCTGCAAAAGTGAATGAGAATAAATCTTACGGAAAAACGCTCAAACGTTTTAAAGATAAAGTAGATTTGCCATTGGCGGCTATTCTAACTTTAAATACTTTTGCACATACTATTGGAGCTGCCGGAGTGGGCGCACAAGCTCAGGAAGTTTGGGGAAATGAATATTTATCGCTTACTTCCGGTGTTTTGACACTACTTATTCTTATATTTTCTGAAATTATACCCAAAACACTTGGCGCTAGTTATTGGAAAAAGCTAGCTCCTTTTACTGCAAAAACCCTGCTTGTATTGATATATTCTCCGCTCTATCCATTTATAATTTTGAGTAAATTCATAACCAAGATATTAAATAAAAATAAAGAGGATAATATCTTGAGTCGTGCTGAATTTCAGGCTATGGCGGAAATTGGCGTTCAGGAAGGAATCTTTGAAAAAGAAGAGTCGAGAATTTTAATGAATTTGATGAAGTTTAATTATATCGTTGTTAAGAGTATAATGACACCAAGAACAGTAGTCGTTGCAGCATCTGAAGACAGCACGATCGATGATTTTTTTGAAGCTAGTGAGAGAATTAGAGTTTCCAGAATTCCGATTTATAAAGATAATATTGACAACGTGACGGGATATGTGTTGAAAGATGATTTAATGGAATATATAATTGACAAACGAAGTGAGATACAACTGAAAAGTTTGTCCAGGAATCTAATGGTCGTTAACGAAAAAATGCCTATTATAAGATTGTTCTACAAATTTATTCAGGAAAAAGAACATATTGCGATGGTGGTTGGCGAATATGGAGAGATGAGCGGAATTGTCAGCATGGAAGATGTTATAGAGACTTTGTTGGGAGCAGAAATTATGGATGAATTAGATAACATTGAAGACATGCAGAAACAGGCAATGCTGATATGGGAAAAAAGAGCTAAACGGTTGGGCCTCATTGATTAAATATAGTTTTCTATTTTAAGCTTTTAGTTGTGAATTTTTATGAACCTGTTTGTTAAATTTTTCTTCTTTTCCGTGGATTGTAGATAGAGTTCTTTATATTTGTTAAATTAATTTTTCTATTAAAAAACACGCCATGGAAGTAACAGTAGAAACAGCCAAAACAATAGGGCTTCTCCCCGAAGAATATGAAAAAGTAAAAACAATTTTAGGAAGAAATCCCAATTTTACGGAGTTAAGCATTTTCTCCGTTATGTGGTCTGAACATGCTTCTTATAAAAATTCAATCAAATGGTTGAAAACTCTTCCCAAAGAGGGAGATCAGTTAATGGCTGAAGCAGGAGAGGAAAATGCTGGTATTGTTGACCTTGGAGATAATTTAGCTTGTGTTTTTAAAATAGAATCACACAATCACCCATCGGCGGTAGAACCATATCAGGGAGCAGCTACTGGCGTAGGTGGAATAAACCGTGATATTTTCACCATGGGAGCGAGGCCTGTTGCTCAATTGAATTCTCTTCGTTTTGGCGCCCCTCATCTTTTCCGTACAAAGTGGCATTTGAAAGGTGCTGTGAAGGGAATAGGCGATTATGGAAATTCTTTTGGCGTTCCTGTACTTGGTGGAGAAGTGTTTTTTGACGAATGTTATAATACTAACCCGCTTATTAACGCCATGTCAGTGGGTCTTGTGAAAAAAGACCGCGTTATTTCAGCTATTGCTAAAGGTAAGGGCAATCCAGTTTATATTGTTGGCTCTTCTACCGGAAAAGATGGTATTCACGGAGCTACATTTGCTTCGGCAAATCTTACTGAAAAATCGAATGAAGACTTGCCATCTGTGCAGGTTGGTGATCCTTTTATGGAGAAATTATTGTTAGAAGCTACTTTGGAACTTAATAAAACTGGTGCTGTAGTTGGAATGCAGGATATGGGTGCTGCTGGTATCATATGCTCTACTTCCGAGATGTCTGAGAAAGGTGGCCATGGAATGAAAATTGACCTTGATAAGGTGCCTTTAAGACAGGAAAATATGGAACCTTTTGAAATACTGCTTTCAGAATCACAGGAAAGAATGTTGGTTGTTGTGGAAAAAGGCAGAGAGGAAGAGGTTGAAAAAGTTTTTGATAAATGGGATTTGCACTCGGAAATTATCGGAGAAGTTATTGATGATGATCGGCTATTCTTTTATTCAAATGATGAACTGGTTGCCGATGTGCCAGCTTCCAGCTTAGTTCTGGGTGGCGGTGCACCTGTTTATGAAAGGGAATACAAAAAACCGGAATATATAGATCAATATAAAAAATTCACAATTGATAGTGTGCCGGAACCTCGCAATATTAAGAAAGTTGCTTTGGAGATGCTTACTTTACCCAATGTGACATCGAAAAACTGGGTTGTTGAACAATATGATACGATGGTCGGTACGGCTAATATGACTACCAACTTCCCCTCAGATGCTGGTGTTTTTAACCTGAAAGACACTAAAAAGGCTTTGGCAATGACGACAGACTGCAATGCCCGTTATGTCAATGCCGATCCTTATGTAGGAACACAAATTGCAGTCGCCGAGGCATCCAGGAATATTGTGTGTTCTGGTGGCGAGCCTGTAGCAATTTCTAATTGCCTGAATTTTGGAAATCCTTATAATCCGGAAGCATACTGGCAGTTTGTTCAGGCTGTTAAAGGAATGGGCGATGCATGCAACAAATTCAACACCCCGGTCACCGGCGGAAATGTAAGTTTTTATAATCAAACTACGATAGATAATAAGGAAGAACCGGTCTTTCCAACGCCTGTTATTGGTATGATTGGTGTTTTGAATAATAAAAATCGTCATACAACAATAGGATTTAAAGACAAAGGAGATATGATTTTCCTGATAGGGGAATCAATCAATGATATTAGTTCTTCTGAATATTTATATAATTACCAGGGAATTAAAGAATCGCCGGCACCATACTTTGACATTGAAAGAGAGCTTAGAATTCAGGGAGTTATAAAAGGTTTGATTGAAAACGGCCTGATCCGTTCTGCTCATGATGTAGCTGACGGGGGGCTGTTTATTACACTCCTTGAATCCGCAATGGTACACGATTTTGGATTTGATATAACCACGAGCGCTGATATTAGAACAGACGCCTTTTTGTTTGGAGAAGCACAAAGCAGGGTGGTTGTCAGTGTTACCGCAAACAATGAAAACCGTTTTGTTGATTACATGATTGATAAAGATGTTCCTTTTTCCACACTTGGTCATGTAACAAAATCAGAATTGCGGGTTGATGATGATTCATTTGGTTTTATTTATGACATTAAAAAGATCTATGACGAGACTTTGCAGAATGTTGTTGAAGAAAATTAAGGTGCTGAAATATTGCTGTTTATAATTCGGTTTAAATCAAGTTCTTAAAGGTAATTTGTGTGATAAGATAGTTTGCGAATTCAATTTTCTTTTTACTTCAGTTTTTGAGCTTTTAGATGAAAATCACATGATTTCGCGAATACTTTTTCTTATTATTATGCGTTTTTTAGGATTTAGAAAGGAGTAATTGATTTGAGAAAAATTGCAACTATATTACTTGTTTTCCTTCCGTTTATTGGCGTTTCCCAATATTTAGAAGAGTCAGAGACGCTTCTAAACTATCAGGAGATAGATCATAAATTCTTCCATTTTGGTTATACCTTGGGTATTAATACTATGGATTTTGGAATTTATCCATCAGAAAATGCATTTTCCGAAACGCAGAATGATACTTTCCCTGAATTGAATAAATTGGCTCCCGGTATAGATATAGGAATAATTACAAATTTCAGGCTAAGCGAATATTGGGATTTTAGATTTTTACCAGGAATTTCACTGGGGCAAAGGAACCTTTTGTATTATGATAGTGATGAAAAACCTTTTTCCGAAATGATCCTGGGTTCTACCTTTATCAATTTGCCTTTCATTATACGTTATGAAGCTAAAAGACAAAATAATTTTCGCCCTTATCTGGTCAGCGGTGTTAATTTCAGGTGGGATATGGCCAGAAATAAAGACTTCAATTCGGCGGAAGACATATATGTAAAACTTGAACCTTTTGATGTTTATTTTGAGGGAGGGGTCGGGGTAGATTTTTATTTGACTTATTTTAAGCTATCTACTGAACTGAAATTTTCGGTAGGTAACTTTAATGTACTTTCACCTGATAAGCACGATAATCACCCGGGGTTTGTTAGCTCTATTGATCAGCTAAAGTCCCGAATGGTTTCTTTGTCTTTCCATTTTGAAT
>JBNJFT010000005.1:8609-34446 GCA_051747065.1 Bacteroidota bacterium
ATGTACTTTCACCTGATAAGCACGATAATCACCCGGGGTTTGTTAGCTCTATTGATCAGCTAAAGTCCCGAATGGTTTCTTTGTCTTTCCATTTTGAATGACACTTTTCTTTTGTTAAATAGGTTGAGATGTATGTCTTTTCCTGCGAACACTGTATTCTGTATTCTGTTATTTATCTTCTTCTTCTAAAGTATCTGGATATATTTTAAAAATTCCAGGCTACCTGGAGAATATGACCAATTATCTTCCCGGTGTCTTGAGTAAATTTGTCGTTTTAATCAATATTCGTAAAAATATAAATAAACAAATCGACGCAGCTATAGCGATAAGCCAGAATTGATGAATATTAAGCGTTTCATGAACGGCGTAAGTCTTGATTGTATGAATCAGTCCCATTGATATAAATATAGCCACAAGTCCTCTGTGTTCTCTTCTAATTACTTTTTTTAAGGAGAATGGTAGATTAGGGCGCTTCCACTTTTTTAAATCTGGTATAAAAGATGGTGTTTCTTTTGCCCATTCATGGTAGCTGTCGCCAAATTTTTCGATCAGAAACTTTTCCTCAGTCAGCATAATTCGCTCATAGTATAGCCAAAAGAGTAATATACAAACAATTGCAAACCAAAAATGGCCTACATATAGAATTATTCCGAGCCACATGAAAAAATTACCGAGGTAAAGCGGATGACGAACTACTGAATATATGCCCGTTTTGTTCAGAGTGTTGGCTTTCTGATTATTTCTGTTTCTGCCTGATGTATTGGGTGGAACATATCCGATTACCATAGCTCTTATAACTAATCCCAACATTGATATTGCAATGCATATAAAGCTTACTGTAAGTTCATTCGTGGTTAGAATGGAATTTTTTTCTGCAAAAATTGTGATGATTGCGAAGGGATATAATATTAACGGAATAAAACTGCGGTGCCTGAATAAACTTGCTCCGTTTTTTGTGATTGATTGATATAAAGCCATCTTTTTGCTGCAAATATAATGTTTTTAAAGAAAAAAAGAAATCCGGAAGATTTGTTTAATTTACTGATAACAAAAAACTTAGATTCAAAGGCTATGATAAAAAGGGTTGCCTTTTGACAACCCTTTCTGATTTTTAACTGATTTTTCTACTTACATAAACCAGTTGTCTCATACCTCCTGATTTTAGAGCTATTTTCCGGGAATGAGCTAAAATTGCTCAATTTGATTCTATTTATTCCGGATGAATAGCATCTACAGGGCATACATCAGCGCATGCACCACAATCAGTACAAAGATCCGGATCAATTTTGTAGATATCGCCCTCAGAAATTGCTTCTACCGGGCACTCGTCTAAACATGTACCGCATGCAGTACAATCTTCAGTAATTACGTAAGCCATTTTTATTGAATTTTATTGATTAAACTTAAATTACAGGCACAAAAATATTTTCAATTTTTTGAACCAAAAAGAATATTTCTCATAATGATATAATTTGGAAACATTATAAATAAGGTTTATTTATTTTTTGTGAATAATTCAGGTTAAATCTTTAAGAAACTGCAATGTTAACCAGGCTAAATTGCCCATTCCTGTTTTTAAAGCATCTTCGTCTATATTAAAATTTGAGGAATGAAGTGCGAAATTTGTATTTTTTTCGTCATTCCCGGTTCCCAGTCTAAAAAAGATTCCGGGAAGTTCATGTGTATAGTAAGCAAAATCTTCTGCAGTCATACGGATATCTAAACTTGTAATTTGATTCTCACCTAAAAACGTTTTGGAGAATTCAATTGCTTTTTCCGTTATTTGTTTATCGTTATATAAAACGGGATAGCCTTTTTTTACATTTACAGCGCAATTTGTATTAAGAGCAACCGCCACAGATTGTGCTATCTTTTTAATTAATTTATGAGCTTCCGCTCGCCAGGATTCATCCATTGTTCTGAAAGTACCGTCTATTTTTACTTCATCAGGAATTACATTTGTAGCTCCATTGGCAATTACTTTTCCGAAAGACAGAACAGTTGGAATGTTAGGGGGTGCATATCTGTTTATATTTTGATGCAGGGAACAAATTATTTGGGAGGCGGCAAGTACTGTGTCATCTATTTTATAAGGCATGGCAGCATGTCCTCCCTTTCCTGTAACTGTCAGATATACTTCATCCGTGGAAGCCATGTACATGCCTGGTTTCATGCCAATGCTACCTGCCGGAAGTTCAGGTTCAACATGCTGTCCGATAATTAGATCAGGCTTAGGATTGTTTAAAACACCTTCGCTGATTAGTTGTTTGGCCCCACCCGGCAATTTTTCTTCTGCAGGCTGAAAAATGAATTTTATTGTACCCGTAAACTCATCTTTTAGTTCATTCAGGATTTTTAATGTGCCGATTAACGCTGAAGTATGCGCATCATGTCCGCATGCATGCATTATTCCTTCCTTTTTCGATTTGTAAGAGACATCATTTTTTTCCTGAACGGGTAGCCCGTCAATATCAGCACGTAATGCTATGACAGGGCCGCTTGAATTTTTGCCTTGTAATTCGCCAGTTATACCTGTGTTGAATATCGTCCTGTAATGCAGCCCGATTTTGTTTAATTCATTTTTTATAACCTCTGAAGTTTCATATTCTTCATAAGATAATTCAGGATTTTGATGAAGGTGTCTCCTTATTTGTAGAATGTCTTCAAAATATTTCTCCGATAGTTCCTGAATTTTTGTCTTTAGTGTCATTATTACCTTTTTTCTTAAAAAAATATGAGTATATAAAAATAGAGAAAATTACATGATTTTATTATATTTTTGTTTAATTTATTATGCCACTAAAATTAGGTTTTAATATGAAACCCTCTTCCGCAAATTGCAGACAAAAGACTACGAATAAAACAGAGGGTTCCGTGGGTTTAAACGCTTAAAAATAATAAGATTGATGAAATCAAGTTATTGTAATACAGACTGATAACTAAACTTTATCCAAATGGAAATTAGATTTTTTAGTTTCATAACCATATTGTTTTTTCTTGTATGTTTTTCAGGAAATGCTCAGGAAAAAGACGCTAAGATAGCATTTGATAGTAAAGAACATGATTTTGGTAAAGTCAAAGAAGATGGAGGAGTAGTTTCCCATAAGTTTGAATTTACAAATTCAGGAGGAAGCCCTTTGGTTATAAACGATGTAAAGGCTTCTTGTGGCTGTACAACGCCAGAATGGACTGAAAAGCCTGTAATGCCCGGTAAAAAAGGTTATGTGAGTGTAACTTTTAATCCTTCAAATCGACCGGGAAATTTTAACAAAAGTATAGTTGTTAGGACTAACGGAGTTGAATCGGTTACTGTATTGAGAGTTAAAGGAGAGGTTCTGGCTAAAGAACGAACAGTGAAATCTCGGTATCCCACAAAAATGGGGGAATTAAGATTAAAATCAAATCACTTACCTTTTGTTAAAGTTAAGCATACAACCCCAAAGATTGATTCTCTCCCGATCATCAATACTTCCGATGAAGTAATGGATGTGTCCTTTACAGATGTTCCAGAATACCTTGATATTAGAACCAAACCTGGGTCCTTAAAACCGGGAGAGGAAGGATGGATATGGGCAAAAATTAATCCTCAGGAAGTTGATGACTGGGGGTTCATCATTGATCGATTTAGAATAAAAGTAAATGGGGAAAATGTGAATAATAATCGGTTCACAGTGACAGCAAAAATTGTAGAAGATTTTTCAAAACTCACACCTGAAGAACGAAAGAATGCCCCTACGGTTGAATTTGAAAAAACTACTTACGATTTTGGAACTGAAAAGCAGAATTCAAAGGTTACTCATACTTTTAAATTTAAAAATACAGGCAAGAGAGATTTAAAAATACGTAAAATCAGGGCTACATGTGGTTGTACTACCGCAGAGCCTTCAAGGACTGTTATTCCGCCAGGTAAAAGTGATTCCTTAAAAGCAGTATTTAGTACAGGAAGTAGAAGCGGAAATCAGAAAAAACTTATTTATTTTATTTCGAATGATCCTGAAAATTCTAATGTTCGTTTAACCTTTAAAGGCGAAGTTGCCAAATAAACAATTGGTTATAAAATAAGTAATAATAGCAAAGTATTTATTGCAGCATTTGAAATGTGATATTTAAATGAGTAAAAAGGAAGATTCTGAGAAGAAAAGTGCTTTGCACGTAAATAAAGGCGTTGAGCAACCATCCTCAATAAATAAGGAAGCTGCCGGTAAATTTAAAAGAAGAAGACGGCCAAATTATTCCATTGATCAATATGTTGATGGCATTCTTAATGGCGACCGGACTATGTTGGGGCAGGCTATTACTTTAATAGAGAGTTCTTTGCCCGAACATGCTGAATTTGCGCAATCTATAGTAGAGAAATGTTTGCCTTATGCTGGTGATTCCGTACGTATAGGAATTACAGGTGTTCCGGGTGTTGGTAAAAGTACTTTTATAGAGTCCCTGGGGACACAGATAACAAAGTCGGGTAAAAAATTAGCTGTTTTAGCTGTTGATCCCACCAGTGAAAGGAGTGGAGGTAGTATTTTGGGAGATAAAACCCGCATGGAGAATCTCGCTGCTGATAGAAATGCTTTTATCCGACCATCTCCTTCCGGTGATACACTTGGCGGTGTTGCCAGGAAAACACGGGAGACAGTTGTATTATGTGAAGCTGCAGGATTTGACACTATTTTTATTGAGACTGTTGGAGTGGGTCAATCCGGAATTTCTGTACATTCGATGGTAGACTTCTTTTTGCTGCTCATGTTGGCTGGAGCCGGAGATGAACTTCAGGGTATAAAAAGAGGCATTATGGAAATGGCTGATGCTATTGCTATTACAAAAGCCGATGGCGAAAATGTAAAGGCTGCTGATATGGCGCAAAAAGAGTATCAAAAAGCTCTACATTTATTTCCCCCGCCTGAATCCGGATGGACACCCAAAGTAGTAACTTGCTCTGCTTTATTTAATACAGGAATTGATAAAGTGTGGGAGGCAATCTACGAATTTTTGAATTTTACGAAAAATAATGGTTTTTTTCTAAAACAGAGACGTGAACAGGCGAAATATTGGATGTATGAAACAGTAAATCAGGCATTGAAAGACAATTTTTATCGGAGACAAGCTGTTAAAGACAGTTTGTCCGATTTTGAGAAAGAGGTGTTGGAAGGAAGAATGAGTTCTTTTAAAGCTGCTAAAGAGTTGCTTGACATATATTATAAAAAATAATACCTCCCACTCTTTTATTATTTGTTTTCTTTTATTAGGTTTGAAAATAAAAATTAAAATAAAAATTAAAATTTTAACTATGAGACGAAAACTTTTATTCCTGCTTGCGCCATTTATTCTTTTTGCTTGTCAGCAAGAAGAGAGCTATAAAATCGAGGGCCAATTAAAAGGCTTAAATGACGGGGAGATAACTTTAAAAAATAAACGTGATGGGAAGTGGAACGCAATTGATTCCACCAAAGCTGAAGATGGTGTTTTCTCTTTCGACGGGAAAATAGAAAGTCCTGAAATGTATGTAATATCAGTAGATACACTGGGTGTTTTTAAAGTGTTTGTAGAAAATTCTGATATAAAAATCAAGGGGCATACAGATAGCCTGAATAATTTAGATATTAAAGGATCGGAAATACATAATAGTTTTGCGGGATTTAAAAAGAAAGTTGGTGAGTATGATAGAGAAATAAACAATTTGTATGATGATTATAAAACTGCTAAGCAGGATGGCAAAGATGAACGTGCTGATGAGATTGAAGAAGAATACCAGGCAGTGTCGGATAACAAAATTGAATATATAAAGCAATTCGTTAAAGACCGTACAAACTCTGTACTTTCTCCATACATTACATCACGTTATTTATTGCCATATATTAAATTTCAGGAATTGGATTCAACTTATAAGTCCCTGGATAGTTTGGTCAAAAAATCAAGGTATGCGAAGAAACTTAAAGAACGACGTGATTTATTAAGTAGAGTCCAGGTTGGAAAACCTTTTATTGATTTTACATTGCCTAATCCTGAAGGTGAAGAGTTGACATTTTCAGATTATATTGGAGATGGCTATGTCTTGCTTGATTTTTGGGCATCATGGTGCAGTCCCTGCCGAAAAGAAAATCCGAATCTTGTAGAAAACTATAATAAATATAAGGATAAGGGTTTTGAAATCTTTGGTGTTTCGCTGGATGAAAATGAAAAAGCATGGAAACGGGCTATTGAAAAGGACAATCTCACCTGGCCTCAGGTATCAGACTTAGAGGGTTGGAGTAGCGATGTGAGCCAGGAATATGGTGTAATGTCTATTCCTTCAAATGTACTGATCGACAAAGAAGGAAAGATTGTTGCCAGAAATTTACGTGGAGAAGAACTGGATGAGAAATTGGAGGAAATATACGAAAAGAAATAAAGATCTTTTCTTATTTTTAAACTATAACAAAAGAGCTTCGGTTTAAACCGGAGCTCTTTTTAGTATGTTTTGGTGAATAATTCAGGATAAATCAATAAGATATTTTATACCTTGAAAAAAACTTATAATTTTGTTATTTTAATTAATTCTAAATAAAAAAATATTATGTATAGGTTAACGTTTTTCCTTTTATTGTTTGGCATTCTTATAACGTTTGGTTCTTGTGGGAATAGAGGTGATGGTTCAACTTCAGACCAAAAGAAAACACTTTCCGTAAGTATTCCTCCTCAAAAATATTTTGTCCGGCAAATTGCAGGAAATAAATATAAGATAAATGTTATGATTCCCCCGGGCGCCAATCCTGTTACTTACGATCCATCACCCGGTAAAATGAAAGAAGTATCCAATTCGGTTGGTTATGTCAAAATTGGCCATCTGGCATTTGAGAAAATTTGGATGGATAAGTTTACTTCCATGAATCCAGAAATGAAGGTTGTTGATCAATCAAAATATACTGAGCTAATTCAAACCGGCAAAGAAAAGAATCATCACAATCATGATCATGGTTCAGGTGTTGATCCGCATATATGGACATCTCCGAAAGCTGTAAAGAAGCAGATAAAGACGATTAAAGAAGGTTTAGCAGAGTTAGATCCTGACAATGAATCGTTTTATACAGAAAATTACCGGACTTTTTTAAGCAATATAGATACTCTCGATACCTTTATTGAAAAAAGGTTGACGGATTTAGAGAATGAATCTTTTATGATTTTTCATCCGGCGCTTTCTTATTTTGCCCGTGATTATGGATTGAACCAGATTTCCATAGAGTTCGAGGGGAAAGAACCTTCCCCGTCAAAACTCAGGGAAATTATTGATCAGGCAAGGAAAGAGAATGTCAGCACAATTTTTATTCAGAAACAGTTCGATATTAATAATGCAGAAACGGTAGCTGCAGAAATAGGAGGAAACCTTGAGGTGATTAATCCACTTGACTCGAATTGGGTGGCCACTATTAAAGATATTACCGAAAAAATGGTTTCTCAGAACAAATGAATTAAACAATAAAATAACCAGTAAGATGGCGAAATTGATTGAAATAAATGATGTGTATGCCGGTTATGGGGGAGATGCTGTACTGAAAGGCGTAAACCTGGATATTTATGACAATGATTTTATAGGAGTTATCGGTCCTAATGGCGGAGGAAAAACAACCCTGTTAAAGTTGTTGCTTGGGATTATTAAGCCATATCGTGGAAAAATTCAATATTTTCCCGAAACAAGGGGACAAGATTTGAATATAGGTTATTTGCCACAAATTCAGATGATTGATAAGCAATTCCCAATTTCTGTTGTTGAGGTAGTGCTTTCAGGATTGATGAGTAAACGGAAATTGCTACCGGGTTATACACGGCAGGAAAAAGATCAGGCAAGAAAGATGCTTAGCCGGATGGGAATTCTTCATTTGGAAAAAAATACGATTGGTGATTTGTCTGGCGGCGAGTTACAGCGGGTTTTATTATGCAGAGCGATTATCTCTAATCCCCGGATGTTGTTATTAGACGAGCCCAACACTTTTGTAGACAATCAGTTTGAAGGAGAGTTGTATGAATTTTTGAAGGAGTTAAATGAACAAATGGCTATTTTATTGGTAACTCATGACCTGGGAACTATAACTCCTTATGTGAAAACGATTGCTTGTGTGAATAGAGTTCTACATTATCACAAATCAAACGTTATTACAGAAAAACAACTTTCGGCCTATAACTGCCCTATTCAGTTGATTACTCATGGAGAAGTTCCTCATACTGTTCTGGGAAAACATAATAAATCCTGATTATGCAAAATTTTTTAATCGAGTTATTAAATTATAATTTTTTGACAAATGCTTTATGGGCAGCATTATATGCCAGTATTATCTGCGGAATAATAGGAACTTATATTGTTTCAAATCGACTTGTTTTTCTTAGTGGAGGAATCACTCATTCATCTTTTGGAGGTATCGGGGTAGCCTATTATTTAGGAGCTAATCCATTGTTGGGCGCGGCTATTTTTAGTGTTTTATCTGCCCTGGGAATTGAATATTTTTCTGAAAAAGGTCGTATAAGACAGGATTCGGTAATTGGCATTTGGTGGTCTTTTGGCATGGCGGTCGGAATCATATTTGTTTACTTAACCCCCGGCTATACTCCCAACTTGATGACATATTTATTTGGGAGTATTTTAACGGTTTCGCAAACAGAAATTTTGTTTATGACATTATTGACCATTATTATTGTGATGTTTTTTATAATTTTTTTTCGAAATATTTTATATATCTCTTTTGATGAGGAATTTGCTTACACAAACGGCCTGCCGGTAAAATTTATAAAGTATATTCTGATAAGTCTTGTTGGACTTGCAATTGTTATTAATATCAAGGTTGTTGGTATTATCCTGTTGATTTCACTTTTAACGATTCCCCAGTCTATAGCAAATTTGTTTACAAAAACATTTAAAAAGATAATTTTTTGGTCCATAGGAATTTCATTTGTGGGAATCCTTAGTGGATTGATATTTTCCTATCAAATGGATATTCCTTCGGGGGCATCAATCATTTTTACCCTGGTTTTGTTTTTTTTAATCGGAAAATTAATACAATTGTTAAAACATCGATTACATTATTTGGTTAATATGAACAAAGAATCTTAATATGTTTAATATAAATAGATGAATAAAAAAATCAAACATTATGAATTACGATCTTATAGTTATTGGTAGCGGCCCTGGAGGCTATGTTGCTGCCATCAGAGCTTCTCAATTAGATATGAAGGTAGCTGTTGTAGAAAAAGCCGAACTTGGAGGCGTTTGTTTGAACTGGGGCTGTATTCCCACTAAGGCACTGCTGAAAAGTGCAGAGGTATACTCTCACATGACCCATGCGCAAAATTATGGTATTAAGTTGGAGGGAGAAGTTAAACCTGATTTTGAAGCTATGATAAAGCGAAGCCGAGAGGTTGCTAATGGGATGAGTAAGGGAATTCAGTACTTATTTAAGAAAAATAAAATTGACCATCTGCAGGGCTTTGGAAAGGTTTTGGATAAACAAACCGTTGAAGTTACAAAGGAAGATGAAACTAAAGAAAAGTATCAGGCAAAACATATCATCCTGGCTACTGGTGCACGTTCAAAAGAACTCCCTAATCTCAAACAGGATGGCGAAAAAATTATTGGCTACAGAGAGGCAATGACACTTCAAAAACAGCCCAAATCCATGATAGTTGTGGGGTCTGGCGCCATAGGAAGTGAATTTGCTAATTTTTATAATTCAATCGGCACAGAAGTTACTTTAGTGGAATTCTTACCAAGAATTGTTCCTGTTGAGGATGAAGATGTTTCGCGTCAGTTGAACAGATCGCTTAAAAAGGCAGGAATTAAAATAATGACAAACTCTTCTGTTGAATCTGTAGATACTAGCGGCGATTTATGTAAAGCAACAATTAAAACGAAAAAAGGTGAAGAAACTAAAGAAGCAGAAATCGTTCTTTCAGCTGTCGGAGTTACTCCTAATCTTGAGAATATTGGTCTTGAAGATTTAGGTATTGAAATGGAAAATGGAAAAATTAAGGTTGATGACTTTTACAAAACAAATGTGGAAGGAATCTATGCCATAGGAGATATCGTTCATGGCCCTGCTCTGGCTCATGTTGCCTCAGCAGAAGGAATTGCATGTGTTGAGAAAATTGCCGGAAAGAATCCTGATCCTATTGATTACAATAATTTGCCTGGTTGCACTTATACTACACCCGAAGTTGCTTCTGTTGGATTGACAGAAAAAGACGCTAAGGAGAAAGGTTATGAAGTAAAAGTTGGTAAATTTCCTTTTACTGCTTCTGGTAAAGCCAGTGCTGCAGGAGAAAAAGATGGATTTGTAAAACTTATTTTTGATGCCAAATATGGAGAATTACTGGGCGGCCATATGGTAGGTGCTTCTGTAACAGAGATGATTAGCGAATTAGTTGTAGGGAAAAAGATTGAGGCTACCGGCCATGAATTTATTAAATCTGTTCATCCGCATCCAACCATGTCGGAAGCTATAATGGAAGCGGCTGCTGCTGCTTATGACGAAGTGATTCATATTTAAATTCACAATAACATAAATTTTTAACGGACAAAAAAAGAGGGCGATTATGAAAATCGTCCTCTTTTTGATCTGTTTGTGCTGGGTTTTAGCGATTTGTTACTTGGGCTTGGGTGTTTTTATTGAAAACTTTTTTGCTGAAAGAAGAAGAAGTTGCAGACAAAAGAAACAGTAATGCTATAATTACAAATATAATTAGCACACCATTGCTTCGTCTTTTCGCATTGAATCTAAATTTCTGAATATTTCGTGTTAACAGGAACATATAAATTGGTTTTATATATTTTTTCTTTTCTTTACTATAAGATGAAAAATTTCCAACAAAGGTTGCGTTGGAATATTTTTTTTTCACGCAACTAATTCATAAAAAATTGCATCTAATAATTGAATAAATATATTTTTTGGTAAGCTTTTTGTTTGTTAAAAAAATGGGTAAATTTGTAATAATTCCAGAATTATCTCATTGTGTACAAAAATCTTACAAACATAATAGAAGCTTGCCAAAAAGGGGAAAGAGTGTCGCAAAAGCAGCTATATACACTTTTTTCAGCTAAATTGTATGGAGTGTGTTTGCGGTATTCAAATAATGAAGAGGATGCGAAGGATCTATTACAAGAAGGGTTTATAAAAATTTTTAAAAGCATTAAACAATATAACCATAATGGTTCTTTTGAAGGTTGGATGAGAAAAATTATCGTAAATACGGCGTTAGAACGATTCAGAAAAAGCACCCGTTCTTTAACGATCGATAACGATGATTACATGGACAGTTTGCAGTTGAATTATGAACATGTTTTTGAAGAATTGGCTTATAAAGATTTGATGAAGATGGTTCAGGAGCTGTCTGATCAATATCGTATAGTTTTTAACCTCTATGTTATTGAGGGATTTTCTCATAAAGAAATTAGTCAAAAATTAAATATTGGGGAGGGTACCTCGAAATCTAATCTGTCAAGGGCAAGAGAATTGTTGAAAGAGAAAGTCAGGAAACAGTATAAAATTAAAAAAACGGGTAAGGTGATTTAATGTATTTCGACAACAACAAAAATATTGATGATTATTTCAAAAGGAGCTTGAAAAATTACTCCCAGGTTCCTGATGATAATGTATGGGAAAACATAGAATGGCGCCTTTCTCAAGAAAAGAAAGTAAGACGGATGTTTTTCCTCAAAGTGGCGGCGGGTTTGTTGATATTTGTTGGCCTGACAACTTTTCTGTTTTTTGAGATTTCTTATTTTACCGGTTCAGAAAAAGCCCTGTCTTCAATGAACCTGGATGAAGAATTAAAAATTTCAATGACCCGGGAAGTGGAAAAAAATTCCGATGGAACGTATAATGAGAGAAAGCACAACCGGGTAATTCCCTCCGATGTCTCTGTTCCAAACAGCTTATTGTCTAATCGAACTCTGCAAAACCAGACCATCGCAAAAGAAGAATCTTCTATACAGGAGGAAGAATCCTTGCATAAACTAACAGCTTTGAATACCACATTCGATAATAAAGAAACCAAACAACCCAAACATCCCGTTTTCTCAGAATTGAGCAAACGAAATTTTATTAATACCTACAGGAAGGAAAAATCTGATAACGATCTATCACAGAATAATATTGGAGTTGCAAGTGAGCAACCACCCAAAAATATGTTGTCTTTAAGTGGCAGTTTTTCACCTATATTGTCATACAGGAATACCAAAATGACAACATCGAATGATGGTATGTCCAGAGAGAAAAGTATGTTATCTTATTCAGGAGGGATGGATATTGGATACAGCATTAGCGATAAGCTTACTTTACGAACCGGAATGCATTATACCAAGCTGGGACAATCATTGAATGGTATTGAGGTGAGTTCTGATTCGTATGCTATGGATGGAGAAAATACAGTGATTAAGATAGCCAGTTCAATTGGACCAGGACAAATCAAAATGAACAGTTTGGTGGAGCAAGATGACTCCAAAGAAACTCCTAAATATGTAACGCATGATAATTCTGTTCCTCCCGAATTCACTATTGAACCGGCCCTTTATCAAACATTTGAAATGGTGAAAATGCCATTCATGTTAGAATATACCCTTCTTGACAATCAGTTTGATGTAAGTATGATTGGTGGCGTCAATGCCAATCTGTTAGTTGAAGAGGGGATTTTTATGGAACAAGCTGAAACAAGCCAACGCATTGGCTCTACAAAGGAATTAAGCAAGCTAAGTTATTCCGGCACATTGGGTATTGGCTTAAAGTATGATGTAGGCGAAGCAGCACAGTTATTTATGAAGCCAAGTTTTGATTATTATATTACATCTCTTTCCTCTGATAATTCCTATAAAACATTTCCTTACTATTTTGGTTTCTTTTCTGGTGTAAGTATTGCTTTTTAATTATTAATTATTGCTCAATTTTCAATAATTTTGTGGTTTTTAAATTATAATTATTATAGGTGATGGGATATTTTGGAGGCAGAGTGAAAAATTATTTTATTTGTGGGTTATCCACAATAGTGATAATATTAGCCGGAATTCTTATATTAAGCTTCTCAGACAACAAGGAAGAAAAGCCAGGTTTTTATGCTCAGTTTAATAAAGATTATAAGATTTACTCCTTAAAATTACCGGATACATTGTATTTTGCAGGAGAAAAAGTTCCAATGGAAAATTTTGATGTTCGAGAATCCTTGGATAGAGAGCTGTTGGTGAATGCTTACTGGCAATCTCACACTATTCTGTATATCAAACGAGCAAACCGATATTTTCCCAGGATAGAAAAGGTTCTGGAAAAACATAATATCCCGGAGGATTTTAAATACATTCCTTTAATTGAAAGTGATATGACAAATGCTGTTTCACCTGCAGGAGCTACTGGTTTTTGGCAGTTAATGAAGGGTACGGCAACAGACCATGGTTTAGAGGTTAATAAAGAGGTAGATGAAAGATACAATCTGGAAAAAGCAACTACAGCAGCGTGTGAGTATTTTGAGGAGGCATATGAGAAATTCGGAAGTTGGACTTTAGCTGCAGCTTCTTTTAATGTGGGGAAAAGTGCTTTGGCAAAACAAATTAATATTCAGGATGCTGATTCCTACTATAATTTGTTATCAAATACAGAAACGGGAAAATATGTTTATAGAATATTGGCAATTAAATTAATTTTAGAAAATCCTGAAAAATATGGGTTCCACGTGGATGAAGAGGACTTATATTATCCTGTACCAACCAGGGAAGTTGAACTGGATTCTTCCGTGAAGGATTTTTCAGAATATGCAAAAGAATTTGGGTTGAATTATAAGATGTTTAAATATTTTAATCCGTGGCTAAGAGAACCTTCTTTGCATAATTCAGAAAATAAAACATATAAGATAACTATACCTGAAGATGATTCGTATAGAGATTATCAGAATAATATACGCAATCAACACAAAGAAGACTAAAATTAGACCGAAGTCTCTGATGAAAAAAATACCACAGAACATTGACAGATAATAATAAGTTAAAAAATATAATAAAATCAGAAGATCGGGAAATATCTATCCTGGGTGCCCGGGTTCATAATCTCTCCAATATTGATCTTTCCATCCCCAGAAATTCTCTTACGGTGATAACCGGGTTGAGTGGGAGTGGGAAAACATCCCTGGCATTTGATACAATATATGCTGAAGGACAGCGGAGATACATTGAAACTATGTCTGCTTATGCCCGGCAATTTATAGGCGGCATGGAGCGTCCTGATGTCGATAAAATTACCGGTTTGAGTCCGGTTATTTCTATTGAGCAAAAAACAACCAACAAAAATCCCAGATCTTCTGTAGGTACAGTAACTGAAATTTATGATTTTTTGAGACTTCTGTTTGCCAGGGCCGGAGAAGCATATTCCTATGTTACAGGTGAAAAGATGGTGAAATATACAGATCAGCAGATTGTTGATTTGATAAACAAGGAATTTTCAGGAGAAAAAATACTTGTACTCTCTCCTTTGATTAAAGGTAGAAAAGGTCATTATAAAGAGTTATTCGAAAGATTAAGAAAAAAGGGGTATCTGAATGTGCGTATTGATGGTAAAATGAAAGAAATTACATCAGGGTTGAAGGTAGAACGCTATAAAATTCACGATATCGAGTTAGTCGTTGATAAACTTATAGTCAACGATCAGGGAGATAAACGCTTGAAGGACTCAGTGAAGAAGGCATTGGATGAAGGTAACGGCGTATTGATGATTATGGATTATGAAAGTGGTGATATCAGATATTTTAGTCGAAAGCTCATGTGTCCTGCCTCTGGAATTTCTTATAATGAACCGGCTCCTCATACTTTTTCTTTTAATTCTCCTCAGGGAGCTTGTCCAAAATGTAACGGACTGGGTGTTATCGACGATATTAACAGGAGTAAGGTGATTCCTGAGGCTTCATTATCAATTAAGGATGGAGGTCTGGAACCGCTTGGAAAATATAAAGATATATTGATATTCTGGCAGTTGGACGCAATTGCAAAGAAATATAATTTTTCTTTGAGTACACCAATTAAGGATATACCTCAGGAAGCTTTGGATATTATTTTATATGGTTCAGATCAGCCGTTTAGATTACACTCTACTCCTTTGGGAAGAAATGCAAAATATTCGTTACGATTTGACGGATTAGTGAACTATATTCACCAAAGCCATAAAGCAAATAAGAAACGAGGAGCCCGATGGACGGAGAAGTACATTCAACGGATTACCTGCCCTGAATGTGATGGAAGCAGGTTGAAGAAAGAATCGCTTTATTTTCGTATTGATGGGAAGAATATATCAGAACTCTCTCAGATGGACCTGAAAAATTTGCTGCAATGGTTTGAAGGTATAGAAAAAAGGCTCAGCAGCAAGCAGCAAATGATCGCTAAAGATGTTTTGAAAGAGATTAGAAACAGGCTGAATTTCCTGCTGGAGGTAGGCCTTGAATACTTAACCCTTGACCGGACAACACGTAGCCTATCAGGAGGAGAAAGCCAGCGTATTCGTTTGGCTACGCAAATTGGCTCCGAGTTGGTGAATGTGTTATATATTCTGGACGAACCAAGTATTGGCTTGCATCAGAGAGACAATCAGAGACTGATAAATTCATTGAAAAAGTTGCGGGATAATGGAAATAGCATTATGGTTGTGGAACATGATAAAGGAATGATTCTTTCTGCCGATCATATTGTGGATATGGGGCCCTATGCCGGTATAAAAGGAGGAGAGGTTGTCGCTGAAGGTACACCCGAAGAAATTCAAAAAAAGCATACGCTTACAGCTGATTATTTAAAAGGTAAGAGAAAGATTGAAGTGCCGGAGACAAGAAGGAATCACAGCAGACAATTTATTCAACTCTTTGGCGCCAAAGGGCATAATTTGAAAGATGTTACTGTAAAATTCCCACTTGGAAAATTTATTTGTATTACCGGAGTATCCGGAAGTGGAAAGTCTTCTTTGGTTAATGAAACGCTATATCCAATTCTGAGCAAAAATATATATAAATCTTATAATGAACCCTTGCCTTACAGTAAAATTGAGGGATTAGAATATATTAATAAAGTAATTGATGTTGATCAATCTCCTCTGGGAAGGAGTCCTCGGTCAAATCCGGCTACTTATACAGGAGTATTTTCTCATATCAGGGATTTGTTTACGCAAACGCCTGAATCAAAAATAAGGGGCTATAAACCCGGCCGCTTTTCATTTAATGTAAAAGGCGGGAGATGCGAGGTTTGTAAAGGAGCTGGAATAGAAGTTATTGAAATGAATTTTTTACCGGATGTCTATGTTCATTGTAAAGCCTGCAACGGTAGGCGTTATAATAAGGAAACACTGGATGTTAAATATAAAGGAAAAAGCATTAGTGATGTACTGGACATGACTATCAACTATGCTGTTGACTTTTTTAGCCAAATTCCTTCCATTAGCGATAAACTGAAAGTTTTGCAGGAAGTAGGATTGGGATATATTACCCTTGGTCAGCCATCAACAACTTTATCCGGCGGTGAATCTCAGCGTGTTAAGCTGGCATCAGAATTATCAAAGAAAAATACAGGCAATACTCTTTTTATTCTTGATGAACCAACAACCGGCTTACATTTTGAAGATGTGAAGGTTCTTTTGGGTGTATTGAATTCATTAGTGGATAAAGGCAACACCGTGATTGTAATCGAGCATAATATGGAAGTCATCAAAATGGCTGATCATATTATTGATATTGGGCCTGAAGGGGGAGAAGAGGGAGGTGAAATTGTAACTGCCGGAACCCCGGAAGAAATTATTAGAAAAAATGAGAGTTATACAGCAAGGTTTTTGAAAGAAGAGTTATAATTTATATTTTTATTGGTTTTAATCTATCAAATATATGAGTAATTCAGAAGATAAAATAAAGAATGCTTTTGAACCAAGAGACTGGAATGAAGTTCAGACGGCTGATACATGGTCTATATTCAGGATTCTTGCAGAATTTGTACATGGGTTTGAAAAGCTTTCCAAAATAGGACCATGTGTTTCTGTTTTTGGTTCTGCCCGGACTAAACCGGAAAATAAATATTTTAAACTGGCTGAAGATATAGCCTACAGATTAGTGAAACATGGATACGGTGTAATCACGGGAGGTGGCCCGGGCATTATGGAGGCAGGAAACATGGGAGCTAAAAAAGGAGGAGGAAAATCTGTAGGGGTAAACATTGATCTTCCATTTGAACAAAGCCCGAATTTATTTATTGATCCTGATAAAATAATTAATTTTCAGCACTTTTTTGTTCGGAAAGTAATGTTTGTAAAATATGCTCAGGGTTTTATCGTTTTACCCGGTGGTTTTGGAACGCTTGATGAATTGTTTGAAGCCATAACACTTATTCAGACAGAGAAAATAGGAGAGTTTCCAATTGTATTGGTTGGAAGTCACTATTGGAAAGGTCTTATTGATTGGCTAAAGGAGTCTGTATTAAATGAAGAGGAAAATATTAAGGAAGAAGATCTGAATATATTTAAAGTGGTAGATACGGCCGAGGAAGCAGTGGGTATAATAGATGACTTTTATTCAAACTACATTTTAAGGCCCAATTTCTAATGTGCGTTGCAATGACATTGAACATCAACAATAAAGATTTCAACAAATTATTAACATGCAGTGTTGATAATTTGTTATTATTTCTTAAAATACTTATATTTAGGCATTGATAAAACCAAGTCATCTATGTTTTATAAATTATTTTTATTAATTAATTTTCTTGGTGTTTTTCTCATTAATGCGCTATTCCCCGGAGGTGCAGATATACGTATAGATGCACCCGAAGAGATAGTTGCAGGAGAAGAAGTTACTGTCAGGATTGAAATTTCTGAATCAGAATTGAATAGTTTTGCAAGATTGCAACAGGAATTACCCGGAGGGATTACTGCGGAAGTTATAGAGGCAGATAATGCTGAATTTAAATTTGAAAATCAGAAAGTTAAGTTTATTTGGCTTAATGTACCGGAAGGTGAAACAATTAATCTCTCATATAAGTTGATAGCAAATGACAGGCTTAAAGGTAGTTTCCAGTTACAGGGGTCTTTTGATTATATTCAGGATAATGAAAGAAAAACGGTAGATCTTGCTTCAAAAGAAATAAAAATTCAGCCTTCTCCTGATATTGATTCAGAAATGCTTGTAGATGTCAGCGAGTTTAAATCTATGGAGAAAACGCCGAAAGAAGAAGATTCTTCAACTGAAGTGAAATGTATACGGCAGAGCTTATATGAAGCAGATGATGAAGGATATATTGTCAATCTTTTAGTTCATAAAGGAAATAAAAAGAAATTTGCCAAAATTCAGGAAACTGTCCCGGAAGGTTATACTGCAGTTAAGGAAGAAACAAAGGATGCAATTTTTACCTTTAAAGACCAAACAGCAAAATTCTTATGGATGAATTTACCTTCAGAACCGCATTTTGTTGTGTCATATCGGGTAGTGCCAAAGGAAGGAACTGAAGGCAAACCGGAATTGAATGGCGAATTTTCCTATATAGAAAATGAAAATACACGGAAGGTTGATATTGTTGAGAAAGATATTGATTTAACCAATACAGATACCGAACACCTTGCTGAGATAATTAAATCATCAAAGGTGCAAGAAGTAGGAGGAGAGACAGGTCTTCAGGTGGAATCAAAAGAGCTGGCAGAGGAATCTGAAGAACGGGATATCGATTATAGTAAAAATCGGGGAGAGGTGAAAATAGAAATTGCTGATGAAGCTCAACAGATCTTGCAGTCAAATGCTGAATTGACTAATAAACTTGAACCTCAATCAGGCGTTTATTACCGGGTTCAGATAGCTGCCGGACACAGGCCTATAGATGTTGAATCATATTTTGATAAGTACAATATTGAGAAAGAGGTTCGTATTGAACTTCATGAAGGCTGGCGTAAATATTCTGTAGGTTCTTTTGATATTTATAAAGAGGCACGGGATTATCGAGTGCATATTTGGAACAATACTTCTATTGATGATGCATTTGTTGCAGCTTATAACAGTGGAGATCGAATTACCGTACAAGAAGCTTTAATGATTACAAATCATAAATGGTACAAATAGCTCATGCAAAGATTTTATAAATATATTTCAGGAGCGCTTTTTATTTTGTTATTCCTTTTTTCTTCTGTGACAATAGTTGCCCAGGAAGAAGATGATGAAGAAGCAGGAGGCTATGAGGACTTACTTTTTAAGGAGGTTGAAGTTGAAAATCCGATGTATTACCCGGTTTTTAGCGTGGGAACAGGGATATTTACTTATTTTGGGGAATTTGATAATGATGTAGTTGGAATGGGTGATATGCCCCCACTTAAATTAAATGTGTATCATTATCTGGATGCCAATCAAAATTTCCGGGTTAATCTTTTTGGCATGTGGGGAAGTGTTAGTGGAAGTATGCACGAAATTGAAAATGTAGAAGAATATAATGGTATTACAAATTTCCAAACGGATATTTTTGCTTTGGGATTAAATGCAGAGTATGGCTTTGGTCATTTTTATGATCAACGTCCAAAATTAAGACCTTTTCTTTCTGCTGGTTTTGAAATGTTAATTTATGAACCTAAGTCAGATATTGTTGGACCAAATGGAGAATATGATTGGGAAGAACAGATTGTAAGGAGAAATTATGATTACGATTTCAATATGCGCAGCGAGAATGTATTTGGCCTTGATGACTTTAGTCAAAACTCACCTGCTATTACTTTCGAGCTTGGATTTGATTTTACATTGAGTAAAAGAGTGGCTGTCCGTGTAGGAAATGCAGTTCATTATACTCTGACGGATAATATTGATGGTGTTCCTTATAAAAATGGAGACGGCGAGGTTATTGGAAATAGCATGAACGATATTCTTAATTTTTCTTATTTTACATTGGGATGGGATCCTTTTAGTGAATCGGAAACCAAGGTAGAAGAACTAATGGTTGCTGACGTTGGAGATGATTTTGACTACACTGCAATTGCTGATACAGATCGCGACGGAATTTTGGATTTATATGATGAGTGCCCCGATAACCCGAGAGGTGTTAAGGTTGATACAACTACAGGTTGCCCCATTGACTCCGATGATGATGGTGTCCCTGATTATAAAGATGAAGAATCTAATACACCGGATGGAGCCATAGTTGATGAGAATGGAGTAGAAATGTCAGAAGAAGAAGTGCTGGATGAGATGAATATGGACTTGACTCCTGTTAATCGGGATAATTTATATATGGTTCCTGTTTCTGCAGGCTGGAGAAGCAGTAAATATTCTGATATGGAAGGTGATATTGAAATTCCGGAGAAGTTTGAGCCTGTGGATAAGGATGACGATGGGGAGATTTCCTACGGGGAGTTGCTTGATGCTATTGATGCCTTTTTTAATAACGAAAGTGATTTCACCGCCAACGACATTTATGAGCTAAATGATTTCTTCTTTGCCCAATAATTGTTTGAATTATGAAGTCCTTAACCGGATAATAAATTAGGCAATTTCAGAGGTAGAGGATAAATTTGGAAAAACAGGTTTTTAGCTGAAAAAGTAGATAGTAGATAGTAGTAGATGCACCATAGGATATAGAATTCATTTCTTGCAATGAGATGATATAAAGACAGGAGTTGTCCTGAATTTATTTAACTTATAGTAGATTGAAAAAAATATGTTCTTTTCCGACTGCCTTCTGCCACTGCAACTGCTTTCTCATTAGCAAATTGATGATCATTTAAAAATTTACCTCTACTTCTGCATTCTGTATTCTGTATTCTGCATTCTGCATTCTATTTTTATTTAAAGACAGCTCTCTTAAGTTTTATGTTGTACTCCTGTATAATACAAACATACTTCTTTTAATATTTATGAAGCCTTTCCATATCTCGCTTCATGTCCTTTTGTTTAATCTCTTCTCTTTTATCGTATTTTTTCTTTCCTTTTGCCAGTGCTATTTCTGCTTTTGCCCAGCCATTTTCACTGATAAATACTTTTAATGCAATGATCGTATATCCTTTTTCTTTGCTTTTTCTTTGAAGTTTTTTTAATTCCTGTTTTTTTAACAAAAGCTTACGGTCCCTTTTGGGTTCATGGTTAAAATGACTCTCCATACCATATTCGGCTATATGCATTCCTTTTAACCAAAGCTCTCCGTCTTTAAAGTAACAGTATGTATCCACCAGATTTGCTTTGCCTGCACGTATAGATTTGATCTCTGTGCCTTTTAGCTGGATACCGGCTGTATATGTGTCGTTTATTTCATAAAGATAAGATGCTTTCTTATTCTTTATTTCTATTTTATTCATAACTTCTTAGCTCTTAATACAAACTACATTAACAAAATCAAATAAACTATAGGGCCGTTGCAGAAGCTACAAATATTGACTGTAAAATAAAATTAATAAGGAAAGTAATAGCAAGAATAACTAAGGCTGATATCAAGACATAACCAATTTTTTTATCTTCAGGTGTTTCTAATATCTTTGGCAGTCCTATCCAGAATAAATAGATAGAATATAACCCAAAAAGTCCTACAAAAGATAATCCGGGGTGTAGCGAAGCTATTACAGCCGCAGCAAGTGATGCTGTAGCAGAATAAACGATTAATTTGATTGAAGCATTGAAATCCTTTTTTGTACTAAAACTGGGTGCTAATTCACTAATTACAATAGCGGAAATATACAAGCCGGCTAAAGTGCTTATGAAATAGCTGATTGCCAGCATAAAACCATCATAAACACTATAGGTTTCCATAGCTGCTTTTCCGATAAAGGTTGTAATAGCTCCAAGGGCTATGATAGGAACTGCATAATTTACAATAATTTCATTCTGGTCATTAGGTTCAGCCTGAATTACATCCCACTCTTTGTCTGGTTCTGTTATGATACCTTTTATCCGGGTCCAGATCTTTTTGTAATTAATATTCATATGACAATTAATTTTTAAGATTTATTTCTATTGGTTCGTTTTATAAAAAGCGTTTTTTTTCGTTATATATTATTATACTTTTGTTAGTATTTACAAAGTTAGGATAATTCTATATCATTTAAAAATACTTTCTTTAAAGATGAATGTTTTTCGCGGTGACATTATTGTGGTTTTAGGGCCAACGGCAAGTAGTAAGACTGCTTTTGCTGCAAAACTTGCCAGGGAGATGAATGGAGAAGTGATTAGCGCTGATTCCCGTCAAGTATATAGAAAAATGGATATTGGAACCGGAAAGGATTACGATGACTATGTTGTTGATGGAGTATCTGTTCCGTATCATTTGATTGATATCTATCCGCCTGGCTATAAATATAATGTTTACGAATATCAGAAAGATTTTCTTGAGGCATACGAGGACATAAAATCCCGAAAAAAAATGCCTGTTCTTTGTGGTGGAACTGGTATGTATATTGAAGCTGTATTGAAAGGTTACAAGCTTATACATGTGCCACCCGATGAGGAGCTTAGAACCAGATTGAAGTCTAAAACGTTAGAGGAATTAAAAGAAATTCTTCTTTCTTATACTGATCAACTTCATAATACAACGGATCTTACTTCAAAGAAACGTGCAATACGAGCTGTTGAAATTGCGAAATATTATGCTGACCATCCTGAGCAGGATTTGTCTTATCCCACGATCAGGCCCTTAATCCTTGGAATAAAATTTGATCGCCCGACTCAGCGAAAAAGGATTACACGGCGGCTTGAATCCAGGCTTGAGAATGGAATGATTGAAGAGGTGGAGAATCTTATGAAGAGTGGCTTAAGCAAAGATGATCTCATGTATTATGGCTTGGAATACAAATATCTTGCCCTCTATTTAACTGGCGAGCTTACATATAACCAGATGTTTGAAAAGCTCAATACAGCCATTCATCAATTTGCAAAAAGGCAGATAACCTATTTCAGAAGGATGCAGAAAAACGGGCTGGATATACATTGGCTTGACGGACATATGAGTATGGAAGAGAAACTGCGGCGAACCGATGAAATTATATCTCAATGGAATTCTAAATAAACCAGTTATTCTGAGAAAGCTTCAGTACTAAATAATAGGTGGCCAGAATATTGATTGCTGAAAAGAGGTAATTGTAAATAATTCTGATATTTTTAATCTTTCTTCTTATCAGAATCCCGATATTTGGAAGAAAAAGTAAAAGCAATACTCCGAAGAATACTGAGTCTGTGATTCTGTATTCCACTTTATCAGCACCAAAAAGAAGGAACAGAAAAACGAATACCAGCAAAAATAATAAGTAGACAAGATAGGATAATTTCAGGAAGAGGGTTGAGTATTTCCGTTTTCTGTTGATTCGAAATGGCTTAACATAATTGTATGCCATGATAAAAGTAAGTAGAAATACAACAAACAAAATGATATGCAATAATTCCCTGAAGAACATAAGTGATTTTTAGTTAAATATATAGAGAATAAATCAAAAAACAAAAAAGCCGGTATTGTCTTTACCGGCTTTTATTTGGTTTGAAAAAATGTGTTATTATTTATCTTCTTTCAGCCATTTATCGAGCCATTTGAAGAATTCACGCTGCCACAGAATTCCGTTTTGTGGCTGTAATACCCAATGATTCTCATCAGGGAAATACAGAAACTTGCTTGGAATATCTCTGAGCTGGGCAGCATTAAATGCACTCATTCCTTGCGTATAGGCAATTCTATAGTCTTTTTGACCGTGTATGACCATAATAGGAGTATCCCATTGGTCCACATAATTGTGAGGAGATTCTTCATAGACATCTTTATTTTCTTCTTTCCAGTATGGTCCGCCTAAGTCCCAGTTTGGAAACCACATTTCCTCTGTTTGCAGGTAGAAGGATTCTAAGTTGAACATGCCATCATGCGAAATGAAGGCATCAAACCGGCCGTCATGATTACCCGCCAGATAGAAAACAGAGTACCCGCCATAGCTTGCACCTACAGCGCCCAAATTATCCTCATCAACAAAGGGCTCCTTTTTCATGGCGTCAATGGCGCTCAAGTAATCTTTGATGTTTTGGCCTGCATAGTCTCCGCTGATTTGCTCAAGCCAGTCCATTCCGAATGAGGGCAATCCTCTTCTGTTTGGAGCCACGACAATATATCCGTTTGCTGCCATCATCTGGAAATTCCATCTGTAAGAGAAAAACTGGCTAACGGATGATTGTGGGCCACCCTGGCAATACAACAGTGTGGGATATTCCTTATCTTCATCAAAATTGGGAGGATAGATTACCCAGGTTAACATCTCTTTGTTATCTGTAGTTTTAATCCATCGTTTCTCGACATTCCCAAAATCAAGCTGATCCATAAGGTTTTTGTTGATGAAGCTGAGTTGAGTTTCTTTCCCGTCTGAAGGATTTATGCTGTATATTTCAGTTGGTGATGACATGGATTGTTTGGCTCCGATCAAATTGTTTTCTGCAGGACTTACAGATTGGTAATTGTGTTTTCCTTCGGTTATTTGTTCAATATTGCCGGATTCAATCTCCAACTCATAAATCTGGAATTTTGCATGGTAATCACTGGTGAAATAGAGTTTCTTATTATCATCACTCCAGGTTAGTCCGCCGGCATTTTGTTCAAAGTCAGTGGAGAAGTTGGTTTCTTCCTCTGTTTCAAAATTGTAAACGAATATACGGGTTTTATCAGCTTCGTATCCATCACGGCGCATACTTTCCCATGCGATCATGTTTCCGTTTGGAGAGAAGACTGCAGCCTTGTCAGCACCTTCATGTCCTTTCTTCGTCAGGTTTTTTGTTTTTTCGGTTTCCAGGTCGTAAATGTATATCTCAGAGTTGGTTGATTCAGCGTAATCTTTGCCCGTAAGTTTTTTGGATGTGTAAGTGATTTTTTTACTGTCAGGGCTCCAGTTAATTTGTTCCATTCCGCCAAAGGGTTCCATTGGAGAATTGTACTTTTCGCCTTTCATTATATCTTTTGAGTTGGAAATTCCTTTTTTACTATAATCGGCAATAAAAATGTGGCTGTATTTATAATCATGCCATTTGTCCCAGTGCCTGTACATCAAATCTGTTTCTATTCTTGCGTTTGCTTTTGGCAGATCAGAATGTATATCATGGACTGACTTGTCCAGTTTTACAGGTTTGATGTATAGTATCTTTTCCTGATCCGGGGCATATTCAAAGCCATTTATTCCGTCTTCAATATCTGAAATTTTCTTTTTACCGGTACCATTGGGTTTCATCTCCCATAACTGAACAGAGCCATCACTGGAAGTTAGATAGCCGATTTTTTCTCCGTCTGGGCGCCAACGTGCGTTGAACTCAGAATTCTTACTTTTTGTAATATTTGTGGCATCTCCTCCCTCAACCGGCATTACAAAAAGTTCCTGGTTGCTTTTATTTTTTTCAACATCATAAAAAGCTACACTAAAGAGAATTTGCGATTTGTCAGGAGAAAGTTTAATGCCGCTAACTCTGCCAAAAGACCATAAAGCCTCGGGAGTCATTATTTTGGAGTCTAGTTCAACATTGTCTGCCGGGTTTCCGCCCTTTTGTTTTGGAGACTTGTCATCTTTCTGATTGCAAGCAGTAAAAAATGTTAATGCTGCAAGTGAAATGAGTAAAAACTTTTTCATGTGTTTAATTTTTTTAGTTTTTTATTGTTTGTAGGGCTTAAATAAAATAGAGGTTGTCTAAAAAGTCTTTAATTAAAAGTTTGCTGAAAATCAGGTTTTGCTCCTGATCCGGCATCTGCCGGAAGCCCTGGTTTCAGCAACTTCACCCTTTAAGGGACGGGGCAAAAAAGTTGCTGAAAATCTTTTTGTAGAACTTCTTAGACAGCCTCTATTTATTTGAACCGTTTATTTATTGTTTTCTTCGTTTAATTTTTCTTTGATTTTATTTTCCAACTCCTCGG
>JBNJFT010000006.1:0-30968 GCA_051747065.1 Bacteroidota bacterium
AGCCCTCTTGGTGAACATGCCAGCAACCTGGGCGGATTAATTGCTTCAGATATTGCTGCTTCTTTGCCAAATGCGAGAGCATTTATTGCTGATCCTGTAGTTGTTGATGAAATGGAAGATGTAGCGAGAATAACAGGCCATCCGGAATTCAAGCGCCATTCTATCTTCCATGCATTGAATCAAAAAGCGATTGCCCGTGCGCACGCAAAGTCGATTGATAAATATTACGAAGACTTGAATCTGATTGTAGCACATCTTGGTGGTGGTGTTTCTGTTGGTGCTCATAAGAAAGGTAAAGTTATTGATGTAAACAATGCGCTTGATGGTGATGGACCTTTTTCTCCTGAACGAAGCGGAACTCTGCCTGTAGGACAACTTGCAAAATTGTGTTTTAGCGGCCAATATACGCTCGATGATATTAAAAAGATGATTAAAGGTAATGGTGGATTAGTCGCTTATCTTGGTACAAACGATGCGTACGAAGTTGAGATGATGGTACGCGACGGCAATGAAGAGGCTAAGCTAATACAAGATGCGCTTTCTTATCAGGTTGCAAAGGAAATTGGTGCACTAAGTATAGTTCTTAAAGGCGAAGTAGATGGCATTCTTCTAACCGGTGGAATGGCACATAATCCTATGGTCGTTGAATATATTAGAGAAAGAGTAGGCTTTTTAGCTAATGTATCTGCCTATCCGGGAGAAGATGAAATGAAAGCTTTGGCTATAAATGGATTAAGGGTTCTTAAAGGAGAAGAGCAGCCAAAAGTTTATAAATAACTTCTTGAATACTAATAGAAATATATAAAAGAGAAATCCCACAAAAAGGGATTTCTCTTTTTTTGTATCAGAAAACTGAAATAGTTAATATTTTAGTTTATAGCGAGTTTTGTTTTATTAATTGTGACAATTATATTTGCTGTATCACGTTTGATAAAATATTAAAATTTATTTGATGACCAAATCCAATTTAACAGAAACGTAATGAAGAGACATGTACTAATACTTTTATGCATTTTATTTTTCCTGGGATCTGTGGCTCATGCCCAGGATGATGATAAAAAGGAAGAAGATAAAGATAAAGAAAAAGATAAATTCACCGAAAATCTGTTTTTTGGAGGTTCCTTGTGGGCTAGTTTTGGCACTGTGACACGTGTTGAAGTTGCCCCCGTGGTGGGCTATCATATAAGTCCCCGTTTTGATGTAGGAATTGGTGGGAAATATTTATATTATAAAAGTGGTTCATCGAATTATATCAGCACTGAAGATTTTTCGTTTTCAGCAAATATTTATGGTGGAAAGGCATTTGGGCGTGTAGTTCTCATTAAAAACCTGAATGACATTTTACCTTTTACCTTGCATGGAAGACTGAGCTCCCATTTTGAGTACGAAAGCCTGAATATGCCATCCGATTTTGACCCTGAAAACCATAATTCACGGTTTTGGTCTCACTATTATTGGGTAGGAGGCGGTCTTCAGCAAAAAATTGGTAAAAAAGCTTATTTCAATATTTTTGTACTATACAATTTGAATGAAAACTCAACTTATCAATTATACGATAATCCTACCATCCGCATTGGTATTAATTTTTAATCTAAGGGTAATTTATAGCATACGAAAAAACTAGGCCTTTTCAGTATTTGCATTTCTTTGAAAATGCCTAATCAGGCAGATTCAGAAGTAAAAGATAACCTTAAAAACACATTTTTTTAGCTGAAAGAAAAGTAGCTAGTAGTCAGTAGTTAGTAGCGGTTCGGCAATTGTTAAAGGCTATAGAATTTATTTCTTGGCTAGCAATGAGTACTGCATATGAAAATTATTTAACTTTACGACCTCGAATCTATCTACTATCTACTATCTACTAACTACTTCTCAGTTAATTGATGAGCGTTTTAATATTTACCTCTACTCTTGAAATCGCCTAGTCCGATGCATATTTCCACTTATATAAAATGTTTGTTCGTTTTAGGGTAGAGCGAAGGATTAAAACAGAAATCACTCCGGCCAAAAGATCTGCAATTGGAAATGAAAACCATATTCCATCTAAACCTAACTTAAATATTTGTGGAATGATAAAAATAAGAGGCGTAATCAAAAGAACCCATCTAAGAATAGCTAAAATAAACGCCGATTGCGATTTTCCCATCGCCTGATGTATGCCCATAATATTGATTGAGAGTCCCATTAACCACATCATAGAAATTACAATTCTCATTGCCCGGACTCCTTGATCAATTAATCCAGTATCTTTTGTGAACAGTGAAAATATATCTTCTGCAAATATCTCAAAAGCTACAATTGATATAATGCCATAAATCAAAGAATAAGAAAAACCTAATTTTATGGTTTTCATGATTCTTGTATATTTTTCAGCTCCGTAATTGTAACCGACAATTGGCTGCATTCCCTGATTAAAACCAAAAAGAGGCATGCCAAGAAATAAAGTGACTTTGTAGATAACACCGAAGATAGCTATAGCCATATCTCCACCGTAAAAGCCAAGACTATGATTTAATGCTACATTTGCAAAACTGCTCGAAGAACGCATGCCAAATCCGGACAACCCAACTTTAACTGTCGGTTTCAATACATTTTTGTTTAAACGGAAATATTTGAGTTTAAAATTGATGATTGTTTTTGGTCCTGTAAAGTAGACGATCAAATATATGAAAGTTGCCAGTTTTCCCAGAATGGTTGCAAGACCGGCCCCTGTGATACCCATATCCATTGGAAAGATAAATATGTAATCAAGTATTACATTTAATAAAAGCCCGATCAGCATACTATTCATAGCGTCTTTGGCTCTGCCTTCGGCCCGCAGGTAGTTGCTGGTACTCACACAAAAAGGAAACCAAAGCATACCGATAAAGATCATTTTTGCAAAATCATGTGCATAAGGTAAAATGCCCGGAGTGGCACCAAATAGTTTTAGAATAGGATCTGTAAACAGGAGACCAATAGCAGAGAAAAATATGCCAACGATTAATGAAAGCAGAAATCCATTTCCGGTAATAGCATTTATCTTTTCTTCTTTTCCTGCTCCCAAAGTTCGAGACAGCAGGGTTGCAGTGCCAATCCCAATCAAATGAGCAAAAGAGGAAACTATTGCCATTATCGGGAGTACAATCGCAACTGCTCCGATTGCAATAGCATCTATTCCCCGCCCGACAAAAATGGTATCAACAATATTGTAGATTGCGTTGGCGAACATAGCAATCATTGAAGGCAAAGAAAGCTTCACCAGAAGATTGCTTATGTTTTTATATCCTAATTCCTCATGCTTTTTCGTCATGTATCATTAATTGTTTCCAGCAGGTAATCGTAACAATAGCGTCTACAAAAACGTAAATTCAATTATAAAATAGAATAATGCTTTCTTCCTCTAAGTTAAAAGTAAGATAAAAAGTTAATAAATGATAAAGAGAATATTTTATTTAAGGGTTTCAAACCCTTGACCTGCTAATTACGAATCAACTACTCTGACCGCCTGAGTTGCATCGCTAAAAAAATTATTTCTTTAATTCCTTTTTAAGGCTGGCCATTCGAATAGCTGCAGTTGCGGCTTCATCTCCCTTGTTTCCGTGTTTCCCTCCGGCACGGTCTAAGGCTTGCTGTAAATTATTGGTTGTCAGAACTCCGAAGATAAAGGGTTTTTGGTATTTAATATTCAGGCTGGTAATACCTTGAGTAACACTGTCACATACATAGTCAAAGTGTCGGGTTTCTCCTTGAATAACACACCCCAGGCAAATGATGGCATCTAATTCGAGATGTTCTTGTAATAGTTGGGCTCCAAGTGTAAGTTCTATGCTTCCCGGAACCCTTTTAATGATAATATCGTCTTCTTTTACCTGGTGTTTTTTTAAAGTATTGTAGGCTCCTTCTGTTAGAGCGTCAGTAATTTGATTGTTAAAATCAGCAACAACAATACCTATCTTCAGTCCATCTCCAGTTGGTATTTCTGTATGACTGAAATCAGAAAGATTTTTCAGATTTGATGCCATATTTTATTATTTCGAAGAAGTAATTACTTTTAACCTGGCAACATTCTTATCTACGTCTTCACTTTGAGGAGAATCAGGATATTTCCTTTCTATCTCTTTATAAAGTTCAATAGCCTCGTCATATTCTCCTTTCTCCTCATATACAAATGCAGCTTTTTCCATGAAATAAGGAGTAGTGAATTGATTGTCATTCGAGCCTTTGGCCTTTTCATAGTAGTCCAGCGCTTCATCAAGGTCTCCCTTCTCCATGTAGGCATCACCTAAAGCTCCATATTTTTGGGGTTCAATAATTTTATCGTTTACCTTAAAATCCTTTAAGTATTCTATTGCATTATCAAATTGTTCAAGTTTCAAATAAGAGATACCTGAGTAATATTCAGCAAGATTAGCAGATTTTGTCATGCCGTATTCATCGATAATATCAAGAAAACCGAGATAATTCCCATCTCCGTTTAAAGCAAGGTTAAATGAGTCCTGTGCAAAATATTGTTCAGCTCTGAACATTTGTCCTTTTGCTTCATTTTCCATAGGATTCATATAGTATCGCTGGAACAACAAATATCCACCGACTATAATAACGATAGCAAATACAACTGAAGTTAAAGTTTTTTGGTTGTTTTCAATAAACTGTTCCGTTCGCGATAGAGCACTTTCAACTGATTCAAGCTGTTCCGGTGCAGATTCTTTTTTCTTTTTGCTCATTTTCTTATATTTTTTTAGCTATTTTTGATTTTGAACTGCAAAAGTAATTTTTTTGTGCTTTAATTATAAAAAATTAGGCCTAAAAAATTTTATCCTATAATAATTTATTCAACAAGAAAAGGCAAAAATAAAGAAAATGTTTGTAAAAACCTTATCAATTAATAACTATAAAAATTACAGTGAAATTAACCTGTCTTTTAATCCGAAAATAAATTGTTTTGTGGGGCAAAACGGAGTTGGAAAAACGAATTTAATTGATTCAATCTATTACCTGTCAATGTGTAAAAGTTTTCTAAATCCCGTTGATAATCAAAATATAAAATACGGTGAAGAATTTGCCATTTTACAGGGGGACTTTTTGAGAAAAGAAAAGGAAGAAAAAATATATTGTAGCATTCATAAACAAAAGAAGAAAAAAGTAAAACGTAATAAAAAGGATTACAGAAAATTATCAGAGCATATTGGATTTTTGCCTGTTGTAATGATTTCCCCGATTGACACCAATCTGATTTCTGGAGGAAGTGAAGAAAAACGGAAATATATGGATCGTGTCATTTCCCAATATGATAAAGATTACCTGAATACATTGATCAAATATAACAGAGCGCTTAACCAACGCAATCAACTACTGAAAGCTTTTGCCGAACAAAATTCGTTCGACCCGGAATCTCTTGAACTTTGGGATGAGCAGCTAATTCAGCTTGGAAGTGAAATTCACAAAAAACGTGTGAAATTTACTGAAGAACTGGTACCGATTTTTCAGTATTATTACGGAGTTATATCCGGCAATTCAGAAAAAGTAGGTCTTGAATACAAATCACAGCTTAATGGAACCGATTTCAGGAAATTACTTACAGATGCGCTCCAAAAAGACAGAATTGTACAATACTCAACAGCCGGCACTCACAAAGATGACCTGGATTTTACGATTGAACAGTTTCCCTTAAAAAAAGCTGGTTCTCAAGGACAACAAAAAACTTTTCTTGTAGCGTTGAAATTTGCACAATATGATTTTATAAAAAAAATAAAAGGTTTCTGTCCAATTCTTTTATTGGATGATATTTTTGATAAATTTGATAATCAAAGAGTGGAAAAAATTTTAAAAAATCTGGCAAAGAATCATTTTGGACAAATTTTCATAACTGATACAAGCGAAGATCGATTAAAAAAGTTGCTTGATGATTCAAGCATTGATTATAAGCTTTTTATTATTGAAAAAAGCGGAAACGTCCATGAAAAACAGAATTGAGAAGGCAATGCTATATTTCTGTTTTAGAAGATTTAAGAACAATGATGAGAATAATAAACTAAGAGGTGGTTATGCGAAAAAACAATACAGAAAAAATAGGTAAAGTAATAGAAGATTATATTGAAGCTCTGGATGTTAAAGGGAAATTGAAAGAAGTAAGAGCAATCCGTTCATGGGAAGAGATTGTCGGTAAAACAATTGCCAAAAAAACGGATAATATTTACATAAAAAACGGGAAGCTTTTCGTAGAAATGAACTCTTCCGTGGCCCGAAATGAACTATCAATACTGAAATCATCCCTAATTAGCCGGCTTAATGAAAAAGCAGGTGATACAATAATCTCTGATATAATTATTAGATAGGCTTTACGAATTGTTACAATTCATGTTCCGAAAAGAAAAACTGAATCTCTTTGAGTGCATTTTCTTTCGAATCAGAACCATGAATTGAGTTTTGCTGTTTGTCTAAACCGAATTTTTGCCTGATAGTTCCATTTAAAGCTTTTACGGGGTCTGTATTTCCCATCAATTGGCGCAAGTTTTCAACAGCATCCTCTTTCTCCAGAACGATAGCCATGATAGGCCCTGAAGTCATAAAATCGATTAAGCTTGCGAAAAAAGGTTTTTCGTTATGTACTGAATAAAACTTTTCTGCCTGTGATTTATTTAATTGGATGGTTTTGACCGCTTTGATCCGGAAACCTGCTTTGTAGATTTCGTGAAGAATAGGAGCTGTATGGTTTTGTGCTACAGCACGCGGTTTTATCAGGGTTAAAGTCTGTTCCATAAAAAAGTTTTAGTAAAATTAATAGATATTTTAAAAAGAAGATTACTTATAGCGTATTTTTTTTGAATTATTATAAATTTGATTTTTTTAATTCCAAATTTGAAAAATGTGAAACATATAGAAGACAGCATTATACAACAGGTAAAAAAATCCATTGAAAATATAAAGAAAATCGTGGTCATCACACATTTTAACCCGGATGGCGATGCTATTGGCTCATCCCTGGCTTTGTATCACTACCTGGTAAAACAACAATATGATGTTTCTGTAATCATTCCTAATCGTACCCCTCATTTTTTACATTGGTTGCCGGGAAATGAACAAATACGAATTTACGATGATGCTCCCGATGAAAGTAAAACTTTAATTAAAGAAGCAGAATTAATTTTCTTTTTGGACTTTAACGTTATTGACAGAACACAGGGAATGGAAAATTTCCTTAAAAGCCTTTCAACCCAAAAGATACTTATTGACCATCATCCGGAACCCGAAAATTTTGCCGATATTACTATTTCATCGACTGAAGTAAGCTCGACTTCCGAACTTTTATATGAATTTTTAATATCCTTAGGAAATGAGTGCGATATGAACAAAGACATTGCAGAATGTTTATACACCGGAATTATGACCGATACGGGTTCTTTTAGTTACAATTCATCTTCTCCGGATACTTATTACATTGTCTCTAAGCTTATCGAACAAGGAATAGATAAAGATAAAATATACTGGCAAGTTTATGATAACTATTCCGTTCACAGAATGAGACTTTTGGGGTATTGCCTGAACCAAAAGTTGAAGGTTTTTCCGGAATATGCTACTGCGTATATAAGTATAACAAAAAACGAACTTGACCAGTTCAATTATGAACAAGGGGATTCTGAAGGCTTTGTAAATTATCCTTTATCTATAAAAGGAATTGTTTTTTCGGTTATTTTTATCGAACACGAAGAACATATAAAGATCTCTTTTCGTTCTAAAGGAGAATTTTATGCTAATTATTTTGCAAGGAATCATTTTAATGGAGGCGGGCACCGCAATGCCGCCGGCGGATATTCCGAAACATCTCTTGAAGAAACGCTTAAAAAGTTTGAACAGGAGTTACCTGGTTACAAAGAGGAATTATTGAAAAGCAGAGGTTAAACGTTATGAAGAAAAAAAAACTATACCTGATCATTTTTGGAATTGTGTTGGTGATCTTATTAGTTGGAACAGTAAGATATTTTTACCACAGCGGTGAAGAGTATCCGGTTGTTATGGAGAACAAACAAAAATCAAGCAATAATTTAGATGATGTAAACCGGTTCCTTGTAGAAAAAGACAGGGAGAGAATACAGAGTTTTGTAGAGCGAAGAGAATGGGAAATGAAAAAGACCGGAAGCGGTTTGTGGTATCAAATCATTTCAGATAATAAAAAAGGAAAGAAAATTGAAGAGGGCGATAAAGTGAAGATAAATTATGAGATTAGATTGCTGGATGGTACGCTTTGTTATACCTCTGATTCAACTGGGGCAAAAGAGTTTGTTGTAGGTCATCAGGAAACCATGCTGGGATTGCAGGAAGGGATCAAGTTACTAAGTGAAGGTGAACAAGCCCGTTTTATTATACCACCTCATTTGGGTTACGGATTAATTGGTGACGAAGAAAGGATTCCGGCCCGGGCTGTCTTAGTATATAAATTAGAAGTTACAGAGGTTAATAACAGATAATTTAAAATATCATAGGATCAGATAATTTTTTTTGGAGACTAACCGGCAATTCAAGTTTTCAGTTTATGTTATTTTAATGAGATATGCGACTTAAATGTTCTTTATATATTAGTAATCGGGTAAAATAAAATACCCAATAAAACATTTGCAATAATCCTGAATTCCTGTTATTTTTATTCCAAAAAAATAAATGACATGAAAAGAATAATTTTTCCTGTTCTTGCGCTAATAATGCTTGTCTCATGTTCGAAAGACTCCAGATATAAAGGATTCTCAAAAACCGATTCCGGTATTTATTATAAACTACATTCTTTTGGTGAAAGTAAAAAAGAAGTTAAGCCAGGGGATTATATTACTTCCGACATTACTTATAAAAAGATGAACGATTCTGTTTTTTTTGACGGCAGAAGAAAGTTTCAGATTTCTGAGCCATCATTTGAAGGTTCAATAGATGAATGTTTTCTCATGCTTACAAAGGGTGAAAAAGCCACATTCATATTACCTGCAAAAACATTTTTTAATAAGACACTAGAAACCAGCTTGCCCAGTTTTTTTAATGAAAGTGATAGTTTAAAAGTTGTAGTTGATTTAATAGAAGTTCAAAGAAAAGATGAATTTTTGAGAGAAAAAGAAGCCTTCCTCAATTGGATAAAGGATTTCGGTGATTATGAAAAAGTACAGCTTCAACAATTTCTGGAGGAAAAGAATATAGATGCAAAACCAACAGAATCAGGACTCTATCGTGTAGTTTTGAGCAAAGGAGATGGCACCGAAGTTGAAGAAGGAGATACTGTGGTAATTCATTATGAAGGGAAGTTTTTAAATGGAAAATTTTTTGATTCTACCAAACAACGTAAGCAGCCTCTTGAATTTGTATATGGAACTAAGATGCAGGTGATTGAAGGAATGAATGAAATAATTGGAGAAATGCACGAAGGGGAGAAAGCTTTAGCTATTTTGCCTTCGGATAAAGCTTTTGGAAGGGCCGGCTCTTCAACAGGGATTATTCCGCCCTATACCTCTGTTATTTATGAAATAGATTTAGTAGAGGTCAGAAAAAATACTGAAAATTCCAAATCTTAATCAGATATCTTTATAATTTTGCAGGAATTCTTAGTAAAATTCAGTTTAATAATTGTAATTTATTTAAATGAGATAATAACTTTTAAACTTAAAACGATATTCTAATGAAACTACTTGAAGGAAAAACAGCTCTTATAACCGGTGCAGCCAGAGGTATAGGTAAATCAATTGCCTTAAAGTTTGCAGAAGAGGGAGCAAATATTGCTTTTACCGATCTGCAGGAAAATGAACAAATGAAGGAAGTTGAAAAAACGATACAGGATTTGGGTGTCAAGGGAAAAGGTTATGCATCCGATGCCTCCAGTTTTGATGACACTCAAAAGGTAGTTAAAAACATTTTGAACGATTTTAGCCGGATTGACATACTTGTAAATAATGCTGGTATTACGCAGGACACACTTCTAATGAGAATGACAGAAGATCAATGGAATAAAGTAATATCAGTCAATCTGAATTCTGTATTTAATTTCACCAAGGCTGTTCAACGCTCAATGCTTAAACAAAGAGCAGGTTCAATTATTAATATGAGTTCGGTTGTTGGTGTAAGTGGTAATGCAGGTCAAGCTAATTATTCTGCATCCAAAGCTGGAATTATCGGCTTTACGAAATCCGTTGCAAAAGAACTTGGTTCCAGAAATATTACATGCAATGCTATTGCACCTGGTTTCATTATTACTGAAATGACAGGGAAATTACAGGATGATGTCAAAAAGGCATGGGAAGAACAAATACCTTTGAAGCGAGGTGGAACTCCTGAGGAAGTTGCAAATACAGCAACATTTCTTGCCTCGGACCTTTCTAATTATATTACAGGACAGGTAATCCATGTTTGTGGTGGTATGAATACTTAAATTTTAATAGAAGAGGATGAGGTTATAATCTCTCATCCTTTTTCATATTTGATTCAATTCAGTTATGTATTATTCAGTTAGACAGTATTTTATAATATTTATTTCACTGGTTTTACTTGCGGGGTGTTCACCTATTAAAGAAGTTGAAACCGAGACATTACAACCAGCGGAAATTACTTTCCCGGCACATTTTTCGAATATTGCTTTCATTCTTTCATACCCGGACAATGAATTCGAATTAGTTAATAAAGAGAGTTTTAAAGACAATATTCTTAAGGAGCTCAAATATGGGATTGCAGATATTACTGATAATTCACCTCGTTTTTTACCAGGAAATATTTTACTGTTTAACCCTTCTGAATTGAATATTGTGGAAAGCACAGACAGTATAGGTACTGATAAACTTTACTATATAGCAGATTCACTTCAGGTTGACGGACTGATTTTTCTACAAAAATTTTCATTAGATAGTCGCTTAAAAAAAGAGTATAATTATGATTATGGCGAGTATTATTTAAATTTCAAAATTACATCAAAAGCTTCCTGGAAAATTTTCAGCCGCCTGGAAACAGAGTTTATTGACTCGTTTGATTATAGCGAAAAATATGTTTGGGAATCTCTTTCTTCTTCTGAAATAAATGCAATTGCAAAATTGCCTGATTACCCAGATTCTTTTAAGGAAGCTGCTTACTGGACAGGTTATGATTATGCCAACAGAATTTTCCCGATTTGGGAAACGAATAAACGTGTTTATTATGCAAGAGGCAATAAGGTGATGAGATCGGCTAAAGAAAAAGTTGAAAACAATAACTGGAAAGAGGCAATCCGTCTGTGGAAAAGAAATCTTTCTCATCCTGAAGATGAAATGATAAGTCGTTCTGCTTATAACATTGCTTTAGCTATGGAGATGATGGGAAAAATTGATCTTGCAATGAAATGGGCTAAAAAAGCATATGAGATTAATAACAAACAAAGGGCTATGCAGTATTATGAGGATTTAAAACAACGTAAAGAGGAAATGTCAAAGTTGGAAAATCAACTACCTTAAAACCCTCTCTTTTTTTATTTTTGATCTCCAAAAGAAAGAATGTAGATTATGGAAAATGCTGTAATTATTTTTTATGCAATTATCGGTATACTCATACTTGATTATGCTTTTGATCAATTTTTAGAATATTTAAATCGAAAGTACAGAACACTTGAGTTACCTGACAGATTAAAAGGAATTTATAATGAAAAAGAATATAAAAGATCCCAACAATACGAATCAGATAACCAGAGACTTTCTTTTGTTTCAAGTACCTTTAACCTGATAGTGATTATAACTTTTATTTCTTTGGAAGGTTTTGCATTTGTAGATCAAATCGCCAGAAATATTACTGAAAATTCACTCCTCATTCCTCTTATATTTTTTGGCATCTTATTTTTAGCTCTGGACCTGATTAATCTTCCATTCTCTATTTATGATACATTTGTCATTGAGGAAAGACATGGTTTTAATAAAGCTACACCTAAAATTTTCATCACAGATAAATTGAAAAGTTATTTGCTCACTGCCATAATTGGCGGTGGGTTATTAATTTTGATTGTGTGGTTTTATCAAAAAACAGGAGACTTGTTTTGGATTTATGCTTTGGGTATCATTATAGTTTTTACTGTCTTTATGACAATGTTTTACACACATTTAATTGTACCTTTATTTAACAAATTAAATCCGTTGCAGGAGGGTCCCCTCAAACAAGCTATTGTTGATTTCAGCAGAAAAGTTGGTTTTCAATTGAAAAATATTTTTGTCATTAATGGTTCCAAAAGGTCCACTAAAGCCAATGCCTTTTTTAGTGGCCTGGGTAAAAAGAAACGAATTGTATTGTTCGATACATTAATGGATAAATTGGAAAATAATGAAATAGTCGCCGTCTTGGCCCATGAAATTGGACACTACAAAAAGAAACACACTTTAGTCAATCTAATTCTATCAGTGGTTCAAACAGGAATAACACTATATATTTTATCATTGGTTATAGATAGTCCTTTGCTATCTAAAGCTTTAGGGGTGGAAAGGGCAAGTTTTCATATAGGCTTAATTGCTTTTTCCCTTTTATACAATCCCATTTCCACTGTTCTGGGAATAGGCATGAAAATTATTTCCCGGAAAAATGAATTTGCCGCAGATGAATTTGCAAAAAATAATTTTTCAGGAGAATTTTTAATTGAAGCTTTGAAAAAGTTATCAGTCAATAACTTAAGTAATCTAACACCCCATCCGCTTTATGTTTTTGTTCATTATTCACATCCAACATTGCTCCAAAGAATGGAGGCGTTAGGGAAAACTTCTCAACGATAATCAATTCTTAAAAATTACTAATTCAAGTTAAATTACTGATAAAAAAAACTTTAATTAAACTTTGTCCAAATGAATACTGAAATAATTACAATTGGGGATGAACTCTTGATTGGCCAGATTGCAGATACCAACTCACAATGGATTGCAGCTATAGCCTCAGAAAATGGCTTTCACATAAATCGAATTGTATCAATTCCCGATAAATTTGAAAACATAATTGGTACATTAGAAGAAGCTGGTAATCGCTCAGAATTGGTTCTTGTAACAGGTGGTTTAGGACCTACAAATGATGATGTAACACGCAGAGCAATTTCTGCTTATTTCCAAACAGATTGGAAATTGGATTATCAAGTGTATGAAGATATTCGAAAGTTCTTGAACAATCGGGGAATTGAAATGAGTGAATTGAATGCAGAACAAGCAAAAGTACCTGAAAAGGCGGAGATCTATTACAACATTATAGGTACAGCTCCCGGTATGAAACTAACAAAAGATAATACAATTTATGTTTTTATGCCCGGGGTACAATTTGAAATGAAAGAAATGCTGGCAAATTCAATTATTCCGGAGCTAAAAGAACAATTCATAAAAGAGGAATATCTTTATAAAATAGTTATTACACAAGGAATTCCTGAAGCATATCTGGCCAATGAACTTAAAGATTGGGAAGCATCTTTGCCGGAAGACATTAATGTGGCATATTTACCAAGTCCCGGCATCGTGAAAATTCGACTTAGCAGTAAAGGTAATAGTATTCAACATATTGAAAACAAGATAGATAAATACATTGATAAACTTAAAGAAATTATTCCTAAATATTATGTAGCTACTTCCAAATTGCCATTGGAAGCAATCCTGGGAGAAACTCTTAAAAACCATCATTCTGCAATTTCTACTGCAGAGAGCTGTACTGGGGGAAATGTTGCAAAAAAGCTAACTTCGATAGCAGGAAGTTCTGATTATTTTGAGGGTTCCGTCGTTGCCTATTCTGATAAGATAAAACAAGATATTTTGGGAGTATCTCCCGAGACAATCCGGAAGAACGGGGCAGTTAGCAAAGAAGTAGTGGAAGAAATGGCTAAAGGAGTAAAAAAGTTATTTGAAACGGATTATGCAATATCGATCTCGGGTATAGCAGGACCAACAGGAGGAACAGAAGAAAAACCTATAGGTACCACCTGGATTGCTGTAAGTGATGGCAAGCGAATTATTTCTGAAAAATATCTGTTTGGAAACAAACGCGATGTGAATATAGAAAAAGCTTCCAACACGGCTATTGGCATGATGCGAAAAATGATCTTAAACCAGGGATAGTTTTTTTAAAAAATCTCTAAAAATAATTTGATAATTTAAAATAAAATAACGTAATTTGCAGACTGTTTACCAAAACTGAAAAACATTATAACAATGTCAAGAATTTGCCAAATAACAGGAAAGAAAGCGATGGTGGGTAATCATGTTTCACACTCTAACAAGCATGTAAGAAGAGTGTTTCACCCTAATTTATTCAAGAAACGTTTCTACCTACCTGAAGAAAAGCGTTGGATTACCCTGAATGTTTCAGCTTCAGGAATAAAGATAATCAACAAGAAAGGTTTGAAAAGCGCTTTGGAAGAAGCAAAGAAAAGTGGATACATTTCAAAATATTAAAAAATTAGAATATGGCTAAGAAAAAAGGAGACAGAGTACAGGTTATTTTAGAATGTACCGAGCAAAAAAACAGCGGTGTACCTGGTATCTCTAGATATATCAGCACAAAAAATAAAAAGAATACACCGTCAAAACTTCAATTGAAGAAATACAACCCATATTTAAAAAAAGTAACTGTTCATAAAGAAATAAAATAATTGAATTATGGCTAAGAAAACTGTTGCAACCTTACAAACAGGTGGAGGAAAAGACTACATTAAATGCATAAAAGCCGTAAAAACCAAGAAAAAGCAAGGCCATGCATTTGAAGAAAAGATGATCCATAAGGATAAAGTAAAAGATTTTTTCAACAAATAGAACAAGAAATTTAGTATCTAAAGAAATAAAAGCTTTCTGTTACCAGGAAGCTTTTATTTTTTATTTACTAATTTTGCTTTAATATGATATCTATCAAAATTATATAAATGGCACTATTCGGAAAAAAATCAACAAAGGAGAAAAAACAAAGCCTGGATAAAGGCTTGGAGAAAACAAAAGAGAACGTCTTCAAAAAACTTTCCAGAGCCGTTGTTGGAAAAACTAAAGTTGACGAAGAAGTTCTTGACAATCTTGAAGAAGTCTTAATTACTTCCGATGTGGGAGTAAATACTACGTTGAAAATTATTGAACGTATAGAACAACGTGTTGCCAAAGACAAATATCTCAGTACAGATGAATTAAATTCCATATTAAAAGAAGAGATCATCGATCTACTTAAGGAAAAAGAGAAAAGTGTTGATTTTTCTTTTGAAGCAGAAAATAAACCATATGTAATTATGGTCGTTGGTGTCAATGGCGTAGGGAAAACGACAACCATTGCTAAGCTGGCTCATCAGTTTAAGCAGGCTGGAAAATCTGTATATCTCGGCGCTGCAGACACATATCGTGCAGCTGCCATTGACCAGTTAAATGTATGGGCTGAGAGAGTTGACGTTCCATTGATCAAACAAAAGATGGGCTCTGATCCGGCCTCTGTTGCTTATGATACTCTGGCAGCTGCAAAAGCTAATGATGCTGATGTAGCAATTATAGACACAGCGGGAAGGCTCCATAACCGGGTGAATTTAATGAATGAATTGGCTAAAATTAAAAGGGTCATGCAAAAAGTTATTCCCGGAGCGCCTCATGAAGTATTGTTAATTCTTGACGGCTCTACCGGCCAAAATGCTTTCCAACAGGCTGAACAATTTACAAAAATTACTGATGTAAACGCTCTTGCATTAACAAAATTAGATGGAACAGCAAAGGGTGGAGTTGTTATCGGTGTTTCTGATCAGTTCCAGATACCAGTTAAATATATTGGAATTGGTGAAAAAATGGATGATCTGCAAGTATTTGACAGGGAAGAGTTTGTTAACACTCTTTTCAACCAATAATTTAAAAATCTATGGAGTATTTTCCGAGAATTAGTTTGATTACTCTGGGCTGTTCGAAAAACCTGGTGGATTCCGAATTTCTATTGAACCGGCTTAAATCGAATGGATATAGTGTAAATCATGAAGATGTAAAAAAAGGGGATATTCTCATAATTAACACATGTGGTTTTATCAATGATGCTAAGCAAGAATCCATAGAAACCATACTGAATTACGCAGAGCAGAAGAAAATTGGAAATGTTGAGAAGCTCATAGTTATGGGATGTTTATCTCAACGATACCGGGATGAGCTAAAAGAAGAAATTCCTGAAGTGGATCATTTTTTTGGAGTTGACGAACTTCCTGATATTATCGAATATCTGAAAGGATCCAACAATTCTTATAACCAACATAGAAGATTCTTATCCAAACCAAATCATTACTCTTTTCTTAAAATTGCAGAGGGATGTAACAGAAAGTGCGCATTTTGCTCAATACCTTTTATAAGAGGAAGTTATAAGTCCAAATCTATTGAAACTCTCCGTTCTGAAGCGACTTACCTTTCGCAGGATGGTGTAAAAGAGCTTAACGTCATTGCCCAGGATTTAAGCTATTACGGGTATGACCGTTATAAAGAATATTTGCTTCCCAAATTACTTGAAGAGCTTGTTAAGATGAATTCTTTTCCATGGATCCGGCTGCTTTATAATTATCCTTCCCAATTTCCAACAAGAGTTCTGGAAATTATGAAATATTATCCATCAATATGTAATTATTTAGATATTCCTTTTCAGCATATAAGTGATCCTGTATTAAAAAAGATGAGAAGAGGTATTTCTACAAAAGATACAAATAATCTTATTGACTTAATTAAGAGCGAATTACCAAATACAACTTTAAGAACTACTTTGATGGTAGGCCATCCAGGAGAAGGTGAAAAAGAATTTATAGAACTATTAAATTTTGTAAAAAATACTGAATTTGACAGGTTAGGAGTTTTTACTTATTCAGAAGAAGAAGGTACTTATGCAGCACGCCAGTACGAAAACCAGGTCCCCGAAAACATCAAACAGGAAAGAGCCGATGAAATAATGAAAATTCAACAATCTATCTCAAGAAATAAAAACAAGGAGAAAATAGGATTAAGTTCATATGTACTTATTGATAGTGAAGATGAACATTATTTTTATGGAAGAACAGAAGCAGATGCTCCTGAAGTGGATAATAATATTCTGATAGATAAGAGTGATGGAGGATCAAATAAAATAGCCATAGGCGAATTTTTTCGAATTAAAATTACAGCTGCTTATGATTATGATCTTCTTGGAGTTCTCGAATAAATCCTATAAATAGTTGTAATTCAAAATAGATTACAAACTTAACCGGCAAAAAATGTGCCTCCAAAAAAAAGACCGGAAGGTTCTCCGATCTTTTTTTTAGTTTATATTACTTATTATCAATTATTTACTTGATGTCTTTTGCAGCTTTTATTGCAGCATCATAATCGGGTTCCTGTCCGATTTCGGGAACATATTCAACATGTTGTACTTTATTATCTTTATCAATAACGACAACACCCCGTGCAAGTAAGCGCATTTCTTCGATCAAAAACCCATATTTCATGCTAAAATCCAAATCTTTATGATCCGATAGGGTTTCTATTTTATCAATACCTTCTGCACCACAGAATCTGCTCAAAGCAAAAGGAAGATCATTCGAAATAGCCAGAATGACAATATCCTCACTTAATTCCGAGGCTTCTTTGTTGAATCGATGGTTTTGCTTAGAACATACACCCGTATCCACAGAAGGGAAAATCGACAGAATTTTTACTTTCCCATCGAAATTCGACATTTTTACGGGTTTTAACTCATTGTTTATCACGGTAAAATCCGGAGCTTTATCTCCGGTTTTGATTTCATTACCTATTAACGTAACAGGATTTCCCTGAAATGTAACTTTTTCTCTATTTCGTTCCATAATGTTAATTAATTTTGATTTTCATTTTGTTCTTCACTTGAAAGATTTGATTTTTTTTCAGGGCTATCCTTGGTTGTTTTTGAATCTTTTTCTATTTCCTTCGTTTTAGCGTTTGATTTTTTGACATCAATAGTTATTTTATCATTTTTTTCGTCATAATCAACTTTCAGTAAATCTCCTTCTTTAACGCTGTATTGGATTATAGTTTCTGCCATTGGATCTTCTACATATTTTTGAATTGCCCGTTTAAGCGGTCGAGCACCAAATTGTGTATCAAATCCTTTATCAGCAACGTAATCTTTGGCCTTGTCTATCATTTCTATCTTAAATCCTAAGTTTTTAACACGGGTATATAAACCTTCAAGCTCAATGTCAATTATTTCGTGTATATTTTCCTTAGTCAATGGATTAAAGATAATAACATCATCCAATCGGTTTAAAAATTCAGGCGCAAAGGATCTCTTTAAAGCCTTCTGGATGACACCTTTAGCTAGTTCTGTATCTGACTGGGTACTTGCCTTTGTTTCAAATCCAACGCCTTTTCCAAAATCTTTTAATTGACGACTTCCAATATTAGAAGTCATTATGATAATGGTGTTTCTGAAATCAACTTTTCTTCCCAGGCTATCGGTCAATTGGCCATCATCCAAGACCTGAAGAAGAAGATGAAACACATCCGGGTGCGCTTTTTCAATTTCATCAAGTAAAACAACAGAGTAAGGTTTTCTTCTTACCTTTTCAGTAAGTTGTCCACCTTCTTCATATCCGATATATCCTGGAGGAGCACCAACTAAACGGGAGACAGAAAACTTCTCCATGTACTCACTCATGTCCATTCGTATTAAATTATCGGTGGAGTCGAATAAGTATTGCGAAAGTATTTTAGCTAGCTGAGTTTTGCCAACACCTGTCGGTCCAAGAAATATGAATGAGCCAATTGGTTTGTTCGGATCTTTAAGCCCGGCACGGTTTCTCCGTATCGACTTCACTACTTTTTCAATGGCTTCATCTTGCCCGATAACATTCTTCTGAAGCTCTTCATTCATTTTCATCAACCGCGTGCCTTCTGCTTCTGCTATACGCTGAACCGGAACGCCCGTCATCATGGCTACAACTTCAGCCACTTCTTCTTCGGTTACATTTTCTCTGTTTTTAATCAGTTCCTGTTCCCAGTTTTCCTTTTCTTCCTCAAGCTTAGCAAGCATTTTCTTTTCCTTGTCCCTGTAGTTCGCAGCAGACTCAAAATTTTGATTTTTTACAGCTGAAATTTTTTCCTGCTTAATCTCTTCAATTTCTTTCTCAAGATTAATGATTCGTTTGGGCACAACAATGTTAGAAATATGTACTCTTGAACCTCCTTCATCCATTGCATCAATGGCTTTATCAGGCAAATACTTTTCACTTATGTATCTTTGGGTCAAGCTTACACATGCTTTAAGGGCTTCAGGTGTATAATTTACATTGTGGTGATCTTCATAACGTTCTTTAATATTATTCAGAATCTCCAGTGTTTCTTCCGGAGTAGTGGGGTCAACCATTACTTTCTGGAATCTTCGCTCTAATGCCCCGTCTTTTTCAATATGCTGACGGTATTCATCCAGTGTTGTAGCACCAATAGTTTGAATTTCACCACGGGCTAAAGCCGGTTTAAGCATATTAGCAGCATCAAGTGATCCTGTAGCTCCGCCTGCTCCTACAATAGTGTGGATTTCATCAATAAACAGAATAATATTATTGTTTTTGGCTAACTCATTTAGAATAGCCTTCATGCGTTCTTCAAATTGACCACGATATTTAGTTCCGGCTACGATAGAAGCAAGGTCAATTGTAACGACTCTTTTGTCAAACAGGACACGTGAAACTTTACGCTGAACTATTCTTAAAGAAAGGCCTTCAACTATAGCCGATTTTCCAACACCGGGTTCACCTATAAGAACAGGGTTGTTTTTCTTTCTGCGGCTCAATATTTGTGCAAGCCTTTCAATCTCTTTGTCTCGTCCTACAATCGGATCCAACGCATTTTCTTCGGCAGCTTTTGTCAAATCTATTCCAAAATTATCCAAAACCGGTGTATCCGACTTAGATTTAGATTCCGATTGTGAGCCTTTTTTGCCTCCACCGCTAAAAGGAATATCTTCTTCTTCTTCTTCTCCAAAATCTGCTTTTGATTCTGTTTCTTTTTGTTTGGTTTCCATTTCTATACGTACATCATCATAATCAACATCAAATTCACTCAGAATTTGAGTCACCAGACTATTTTCATCTTTTAAAATAGCCAACATTAAATGTCCTGTGTTAATAGTGCTGCTGCTAAATGATTTAGCTTCAAGATAAACTAGTTTTAAAGCACGTTCAGCAGTCTTGTATAAAGGTATATTTTCTGTGTCAGAAATTGCCTGGTCGTCTGTTTTTATGCGATCTTCTATAAGCTTCCTCATATTCATGAGATCAATTTCAAAAGATTCCAGTATGTCAATCGCCAAACCTTCTCCTTCACGCAGCATACCCAACAGCAAATGTTCTGTTCCAATATAAGCGTTTCCTAAACGTATGGCTTCTTCTTTGCTATAAGTCAGAACATCTTTTATTCGCTGTGAAAATTTTGCATCCATATATCAACTTCTCCTTTTGTATTTTCTTAGTTGTTTTAAAATTATTTAAAAAAAACGTAGATATTTACTTTATTACTTTATTAAGTGTATATTATTACAATAAAAACTCTGTCTTGTTCAGCAATTTTATAATTTAAAGATACAAAAATACAAAAAAGTGAACGGAAAATATAAACAGATTCTGTTAATAAAGATTGAATTTTCTCAAATATATCAACTAAAAATTGATCTATTTTAGTACCTTTGAATGCATTTTTAGAAATGACATTAATTAGTTAGCTTTTAAACAAATAGAACAACCATGGCATTAGATGAACGATTGACAAAAGTCAACATTGAAGAAGAAATGAAATCAGCCTATATCGACTATTCAATGTCGGTTATAGTTTCCAGGGCATTACCGGATGTGAGAGACGGTCTTAAGCCAGTTCAAAGACGAGTATTATTTGGAATGTCCGAATTAGGTTTGTATTCTAATAAATCCTATAAGAAATCAGCCAGAATCGTAGGAGAGGTGTTGGGTAAATATCACCCACACGGCGACTCTTCTGTTTACGAAGCAATGGTTCGTATGGCTCAGTACTGGTCTCTTCGATATAGACTGGTAGACGGACAGGGAAACTTTGGCTCAATGGATGGTGATGGCCCTGCGGCAATGCGTTATACAGAAGCAAGGTTGCAGAAAATAAGTAGTGAAACGCTGAAAGACATAGACAAAGAAACAGTCGATTTTCAGCTTAATTTTGACGATACAATTAAAGAGCCTACAGTTCTGCCTACGAGACTGCCAACACTTTTAATTAACGGTGCTTCAGGAATTGCTGTAGGTATGGCTACAAATATGCCGCCACATAATCTAACAGATACGATTAATGCCATCGTAAAATACATAGATAACTATGAAGTAGCCATTGAAGAATTAGCCGAGACTATTAAAGCTCCCGACTTTCCTACCGGAGGAATTATCTATGGAACGAAAGGAGTAAAGGAAGCTTATGAAACTGGCCGTGGTCGAGTTGATATTCGTGCAAAAGCGGAAATCGAAACGGATAATAGCGGTAAAGACCGCATAATCGTGACGGAGATTCCTTACATGGTTAATAAAGCTGAACTAATAAGGAAAACCGCCGATTTAGTGAATGAGAAAAAAATTGAGGGAATAAGTAATATTAATGACGAATCGGACAGAGACGGGTTACGAATTGTTTACGACCTGAAAAGAGATGCTGTACCAAATATTGTACTCAATAAGCTCTATAAATATACACAGCTTCAGACAAGTTTCAGCGTAAATAACATTGCTCTGGTAAATGGCAGACCTAAATTATTGAATTTAAAAGACCTGATCTCCAAATTCGTTGAGCACAGACATGAAGTTGTTGTACGCAGAACTCAATACGAACTAAGGCAAGCTGAAGCAAGAGCTCATATACTTGATGGACTATTAATTGCCCTTGATAATTTAGATGAAATTATAGCTCTTATTCGCAATTCATCAACACCTGAAGTTGCCAAGAACGAACTCATGAACAAATTCGAACTTTCAGAACTTCAGGCGAAAGCAATACTGGAAATGCGTTTGCAGAAGCTGACGGGTATGGAAAGGGATAAGGTGAAGGAAGAACATGCAGAGCTGATGAAACAGATCGATTATTACAAGCGTATTCTTTCAGACGAGAGCCTCCGCATGGAAATTATCAAAGAAGAGCTAATTGAAGTCAGAGATGCTTATGGAGACGAACGAAGAACTCAAATTGAATATGAAGCAGGTGATTTTAATCCGGAAGATTTCTATGCTGATGAGGATGTTGTAGTTACAATTTCTCATTTAGGTTATATCAAAAGGACGCCTGTTACAGAATATAAAAAACAGAGCAGGGGAGGTATCGGAGTACGTGGCAGCTCAACCCGGGACAAAGATTTCCTTGAGCGCATGTTTATTGCCTCGATGCATAACACAATGATCTTTTTTACCGAACATGGAAAATGTTTTTGGTTAAAAGTTTACGAGATCCCGGAAGGTTCTAAAGGTTCAAAAGGCAGGGCAATTCAAAACTTGATTAATATCTCTCCGGATGATAAGGTGAAAGCCCATATTAACGTCAAAACTCTGGAAGATGAAGAATATATCAATAATAATTTTATTCTCTTATGTACAAAGAAGGGAATAATGAAAAAAACCCTGCTTAAAGCTTATAGCCGGCCAAGGCAAAAAGGTGTAAATGCTATTAATATCAGGGAAGAAGATCAACTGATTGAGGCTAAACTAACAAACGGGAAAAGCGATATTATTCTGGCTACCAGGGCAGGTAAAGCTATTCGGTTTAACGAGCAAAAGGTCAGACCAGTAGGAAGAACAGCCACCGGCGTTCGCGGGATTACCTTGAGTAGCAGGGAAGACGAGGTAGTGGGAATGGTATATGTTGAAGAAGACGATGAAAACATTCTGGTTGTTTCAGAAAAAGGGTTTGGAAAAAGATCAAATACAGAAGATTACAGAACTACGAACAGAGGAGGAAAAGGTGTAAAAACGTTAAATGTTTCCCAAAAAACAGGAAAATTAGTCGCTATAAAAGGCGTTTCCGACAGCAATGACCTTATGATTATTAATCGTAGCGGAATTACTATAAGAGTCTCTGTTTCTGAGATACGTGTTACAGGTAGGGCTACGCAGGGAGTGAAACTTATTAACCTGAGAAAAAATGATTCTATAGCGGCAGTGAGTCAAATTGAAGTGGAAGAGAATACAGAAAACACTGAAGAAAATCAGTCTGAAATTGGAGAGGAAAACGTAAATCAAACAAATCAGTCTGAAGCCGAAGAGGGAGACTTAGATCAAAATTATCCCGAGGAGGGGGAGGAGACATAGCATAATTCATAGTTCAATGTTGGATAACATAAAAATCTTTAAAATAGAAGATGTTATTTGATCGCTTATTAAAAAGTTTTATTTTTGTACAAAATTTTGAATTAATAATCTAAAAATGAATACAATGAAGAAAAACAGAATTTTAACATCCATTTTATTAGTTACTTTAATAGGGTTTATATTTAGTAGTTGTGGTGATAAGATGTATGTAAACAAAGCTATAACCTGGGCTGAATCAGGTGAGAAATTAGACACAGCTCTTAAATCAGTTGATAAAGCCACTGAGCTTGAAGAAACAAAAGATTGGGCAAAAACTTATTATGCAAAAGGTTATGTTTATCAAAGCATTTATGAAAAACAAAAACAAAAAGAAGAAGAAGAAGAAGAAGAAAGTGAAGTAGAAAACATAGCAGAAAAACCTCTTTTTAAGGCCTTTGACAATTATAAAAAAGCCTATAACATGAAAGACGCAGATAAAGTAAAAGGAAGTGTTGATGCTCAGTTATTTCAAATTAAGCAATACTTTACTCAGGATGCAGTAGAGGCTTTTAAAAGCCAAGATTTTGGTGCAGCATTGGATAATTTTGAGTATGCTCTAAATGTATCTGATATGCCCCTTTTCGAGGAGCAGATTGATACAGCAATAATCTACAATGCAGGAATTGCTGCCCAACAAGAAAAAGAATGGGAAAAGGCAGCAGAATTTTATTCAGAAGCTGCAGAACATGATTATGAAGGTGCGCAAACCTATGCTTTACTTCAAAATGCCTTTATGCAAACCGGAGATACCACAAAAGCTGTTGAAGCCATGAAAGAAGGCTTTGAGAAATATCCAGACAATGAGATGATGGTTCAAAATTTGGTGAATCATTATTTAGTAACTACAAAAGAGCCCAAGAAAGCTTTGAAATATTTGGACATTGCGATCGAGAAACATCCAGAACAACCACAATATTATTCAGCAAAAGGACAAATTTTTGACGAAACAGGAGATACAGAAAAGGCTAAGAAATTCTACAAAAAGGCCCTGGAACTTAATTCTGATGAATTTCTTGCTGCATATAACTTAGGTGTTATTCATTTTAATAGAGGAGTGGATACTGTCACGGCAGCTAACAAGATAAGAGACGAAGAAAAATACGAGAAAATGAAAGATAAAGCTGATGAATATTTCCTTAAAGCCATTCCATATTTAGAAAAAGCTTATGAATTGAAATCTGATGAAAAAGAGATTGCAAATAAATTGAAGACTCTGTATTATAGATTAAGGGATGAGGATGAAGAATATGTTGATAAATACAAGCAAATGCAACAGAAAATTGAAATGATGGACGAGGAATAAAACATTAGTAGATCATAAAAAGTTGCTAAAAGGGAACCTTAAATGCGGTTCCCTTTTTAACAAAACCCTATTTAACATAATATTAATTATAAGACAAAATGTTTTTTTCAAAAAGAAAATAAATAAAAATTCATTAACACACCCGAACTAATAAAATTAGAGCATCCGATTATAAAAAATAAATTTCATTAAAATTTAATTTTGTATCTGACTTGGAATTGACATAGATAATATTTTTTCCTATCTTAAGCATGAAAAAGTTGAAAAAATTCGTAGGATTATTCCTTAAAATTAGAAATATTAGACTGATGAATTTTGATCTGCAACAACATACTTTCAAATGTCCATTCTGTTTAGAAAGGATTTCTGTTATGCTTGATCCTTCAGAAAACAAACAGCAGTATATTGAAGACTGTGAAGTTTGTTGTAATCCTATTGAAATAACTTGTGAATTTTTTGATGGTGAACTCATCAATTTTGATGCAAAAGCTGGTGATTAATTGCTTTTGATTTTATCAAATATCCTTTTAAAAAGGCCTGGTTTTTCATCCTCGTCTTTGTCTTCATTTTCTTCTGACGAATCATCTTTCTCAAAAAGCTTTATATTGAACAATTTCTCCAGTAAGCCCGGTGGTTTTTCACGGTAATCTTCACAGTTATAAGATGAAGTATCGATAGATGTATATTTAAAAGAACCTGTATATTTTTCAGAAAGGTTTGTTTTAGACAATCCTTCTAAAAAGTATCCAGTAATTGGCAGTGCCGTGGCTGCACCTTGTCCCAGTTTAATGTCTTTAAAGTGTATTTCTTGATATTCTCCGCCTACCCAGGAAACTGTTACAAGATTTGGCGTGAAACCTATAAACCAGCCATCCGAGTGATTCTGAGTTGTTCCTGTTTTACCTGCCAGATCACCATTGAAAGAAAAATTGTTTATTGATTGGGCGGTTCCTCTTTCTACAACATTTTTAAGCATCATAACCAATTGTTCGAGATGTTTCTTTGAAATAATTTCTTCTGATGATTTTTGCGATTGAAATTCCTGAAGTGTTTCTCCTTCGTTGTTTTCAATTCGGAGAAGCTCACGGGATGAGATTGGCGATCCTTTATTCGTGAAAGTTGTATATACTTCGGCAAGATTAAGAACGGAACTGTTAGCTGTACCTAAAGCAAGTGAAGGCTTTTCCGGAAGAGAATCTTTGAATCCCAGTTTTGTTGCGAGTTCTCTTGTAGGCCTAATTCCGGCTTCCATAAGTAACTGGACAGTAACTGTATTTACGGAATTTACCAATGCTCCCTGCATTGAATAAACACCTCCGTATTGTTTGTCTGCATTTGCGGGTGTCCAGTTGTCAAATTCGTCATAAACTATACTGTCATTTTCAAAATAATCACAGGGTTCTATTCCATTTTGCAGGGCTCTTATATAAACAATCGGTTTAAACACTGACCCCATTTGTCTTTTAGAAGTCACATGATCATATTTGAATTTACGGTGATCGATACCACCTACCCATGCAAGGATGTCACCATTTTTCGGATTAATTGCTGTAAATCCTGCTTGTAAAAATTTAAGGTAATGTTTAACAGAGTCTAAAGGCGACATTTTTACCGTTTTAGGGCCATCCCATGTGAAAATTTCCATTGGCCTTTTTTTGTGTATTCCTGTATTTGGGGCGAGCAAATCTTCTTTTGTATAACTTGAATTTCTCAACAATATCTTCTCTGCCAGTTTCTCAATTTCTTCTTGATCAAGAGATTTACTATATTCTTCGTTTAATTCTTTCTGGAGTTTGGGTAAATGTTCCTGAACAGCATTCCATGCAATTTTCTGAAGCTTTGAATGGATCGTTGTATGAATTTTTAATCCATCGGTATATAAGTTGTAATTTTCTCCACCTGGTTTCTTATTTTCAGCGCACCATTTTTCTAATTTAGGCCTGAGATATTCTCTGAAATATGGAGCTATTCCCTTATTGTGCCCTATTGGCGTATAATCTGTATTTAACGGCATGTCAAACAAGCTATCAAGTTCACTTTCAGATAGGTATTCATATTTTTCGAGTTGATTCAGCACCATATTTCTTCTTTGGATTGACTTCTCTGGGAAGTTATGTGGATTATAAGTACTGGTAGCTTTTAACATTCCAATCAAAGTTGCAGCCTGATTCATAGATAATTCTTCCGGGAGTTTGTTGAAATATAGCTGTGATGCATTCTTTAGCCCATAAGTATTCTCTCCGAAAGGAACAGTGTTCAGATAAAGCTGAAGAATTTTGTTTTTGCTGAATATTTCCTCGAGTCTATGAGCAAGAATCATCTCCCTGATTTTGGCACCCAAAACAGCTGGTATCCCCTCTCCTTTTCTGGAATATAAATTTTTTGCAAGCTGCTGGCTGATTGTACTTCCACCTCCGGCACTCCGGTCGCCAATTAAGATAGTTTTAAAAAATACGCGGAATAAACTTCTGTAGTCTATACCGGAATGGCCGAAAAAACGAGCATCCTCTGTGGCAATTAAAGCGTGAAGGATATTGTCAGGTATTTGATCAAATTCAAGGTCATTTCGGTTTACAAAATAATATCTGCCCATTAGCTTTCCGTCGGATGTGAATATTTCCGTTGCCTGGGCATTCTCTATGTTTTGTAATTCTTTTTTTGCCGGGAGCCTGCCGTATTTTCCGTTTTTGATATTCAGGCCAAGATAGATCGAAGCAGCAATGAAAAGTAGAATAAGTATTGGAAAACTGATTCGAACAACTCTGCGGAACCGTTTCGCTCTTTGCTTTTTATTTTGCTTAGTCATTCTTGTCTTTTAGAGGGAAAATTATATGGTTTAAACGAAGCGCCTTATTCTATATCAATTTTAAATATTTTATATGGTTGTTCCGGTTCGTTTAGGTGTATTTGAGAGGTTGTGAAATAGAGCTTTCCTTTTTTTCCAAAGGTGAATGTATCCGGCCATTTAATTCTTCGATCTTTCACCACTGTGTCTATACTTCCGTTTTGATTGTAGCGGATAATTGCATTTTCTTCAACGTTTGAGTGATAAATTTCATTATCGGGGCCAGCAATTAAACCATCGGAAGCACCGGTCCGTGCAACAAATTCAACATGCTCCCCCATAGAAAATTCATATATTGAGGTGTCTTCGAGGTGCTTTGTTTTTATGCGGTAAAGAGATAAGCCACTTAATGCGTGGTAATAGAGATATTCATTTTGATTATCTAAAGCGATCCCATCAGAAGCAACAAGATTCAAGCCCCCATCCCCTGTTCGCCATGGCTTTCCATTAATGACCAATGGCAGTTCAGGTTCTGTTGAAAAGTGATCATCCAAAAGCCTTCTGATATTGCCATTTTCATAGTTATAGACTACAATCGCCCCATCATTGGAATCTGTTATATAAATGTGTTTTGACCTGGTATTTATGCGTAAGTCATTTAAATAACTGTTATCTTTTAAGACGTCGAAACCGAAAACCACTTTATTAATCACTTCTCCTGTTTTTAGGTCAACTTCCAGCAATTTTGGGGCATAAGGTATCACTCCATTAAATTGTGGATTGCCGGTATCCAGTATCCAAAGATGGTTCTTGTCATCAATAACCACACTTTGAACACAAACCAGGTAATTTTCCGTATCTTTTTTGTCAGAATCCCACGAGTTCCATTTTTCATCTGGAAAAGGAACAATTTCTCCACTTTCTTTAATTTCACCTACTGACATTTCAATATCTTCAGTCCATCGGGGAAAGTTTACAAAAATACGCCCCTTTTTTGATATAGTCAGGCCTGTCCATTGTTCTTCAGAGGATGCTACTTCTTCTAAATCAGATGATTCAGTTTGGTTTTCACTTTTTTTGTTGCAGGCTGTAAAAAGCATCAGCCCTACAACAAATACAATTATATACTTCATAACATTATTTTTGTAAATAAAACCCCACAAAAAAATGTGAGATTCCATAAAATTTATCAAACTCATATAATTAACGAGTGAAAATATTAATTTTATATCTTACATCATAAAGATAAACAATTTATAATGGATTGGTTATGAAAAAATCGGGTTTTACTGATTTACCCCTGCACAATGGCAGAGTGCCTCCCTGGCTTTATCAACGTATGACGAAACTCGGACGGGCTATCATAGAAACGATTATTGAAGAATATGGAACTTCAGAAGTTTTACGCCGTTTAAGTGATCCATTTTGGTTCCAGTCACTGGGAGCTGTGCTTGGAATGGACTGGCATTCTTCGGGAATTACTACTTCGGTTATGGGAGCTTTAAAAAATGCGGTAAACCCCGATTCGAAAGAACTGGGATTATACATATGCGGCGGAAGAGGCAAGCATTCCCGGCAAACACCAGAAGAATTGATCCGCATTGGAGATCAATCCGGAATAAACAGCAATTCTTTAGTGAGATCCAGCAAACTTACGGCAAAGGTTGATAATACTGCAATACAGGATGGTTTTCAACTTTACCTGCATAGTTTTATTCTGAATTCTCAGGGTGAATGGGCTGTGGTTCAGCAAGGGATGAACGATTCAAATGGAATGGCAAGAAGGTATCACTGGCATTCTCCTTCGATAAAATCATTTACCGAAGAACCTCATACCGGAGTTTGTGGCAAAAACCTCGGTAAAATCTTAAATCTCACACATAAAAGCGCAAAAGATACACGAAATAGTATTTTAGAAATAACGAGGGAGAATCCCGGAATTATGATCAGGGAAATTCAAAAACTGATAATGCCAAGGCACCACCAGGTGAAAAGCTCGGATATTAATTTGAAGAGATTGGGTGCCATTTTAGCTCAGGCTTATGAGGGTTACAACCAGGATTTCGACTCATTGTTACTTACTAAAGGACTAGGGCCCAAAACGATTCGCTCTTTGACTCTTGTGAGTGAGATAATTCACGGTTCTCCTACTCGATTTTCAGATCCGGCAAGATTCTCTTTTGCTCATGGAGGAAAAGACGGGCATCCACATCCGGTGCAAACCAAAGTCTATGACAAAACCATTGAGGAGCTCGATAAAAGTTTAAAACGAGCCAGGATGGGCCAAACCGATAAACAAGCAGCATTTAAGAACTTGCATAAATTGTCAAAAAAACTGGAAGGCAATTTTACAGCAGATCCTTCAAAATATGATAAATACCTTCAAAAAGAAAAGGCAGAATCATATAAGTACGGTGGCCGGACTGCATTTGGCAAATCCAAGCCACCTAAGAAAGACAATGATGAATCCGGGCCAACACAATTGAAATTATTTTAGGTCAATAAAACAATTTTTAAAGTATTTCCTTAGGATAAAGCCAATTTTACTGGGGCTTCTTCAATCTTATTTCAGATATTTTCCAAACTCCTGTTGCATCTTTTCCATTTTCGGGTCTATTCTGAATCTGCAATAAGGTTGGTTGGGATTGTTTTTGTAAAAATCCTGATGATAATCCTCTGCCACGTAAAAATTACTGTACGGTTCAATTTCGGTAACAATAGGATCGTTAAAATAACCGGACTGATCCATTTTTTGTTTGGATTGTTCTGCAATTTGCTTTTGTTCTTCATTGTGATAAAAGATTGCCGAACGGTATTGTGTGCCAATATCGGGCCCCTGACGGTTTAAAGTTGTCGGATCATGAGTTTTCCAGAAAACCTCCAGCAACTGCTCGTATTTAATAACCTCCGGGTTATATTTAATCTGAACGGCTTCTGCATGGCCTGTGCTCCCGTTAGTAACTTCACGATAGGAAGGATTTTTCACATTGCCTCCGGAATAACCGGATGTTACCTTCTCTACTCCTTCTAATTTCTGAAAAACTGCTTCTACACACCAGAAACACCCTGCTCCGAAGGTAGCTGTTTCTAATTTATTTTTGTCATCCATATTTTTCTCTATTTGATTTTGTTGATTGTGGCCAAACATAAAAGTACTCACCACGAAAAAGGTGATAAAAAAAAGTATTGTATGCCTTATCTGTCTCATTTCTTTCTTTATTAATAATCCTAACAGTTGACTATTTTTTTCTTTTTATATTACTTTTAACAACAATTTAAATCGTTTGTTTATTTTATTTTAGTAAGATGATTGTTATGGATTTCAGAAAACAGTTACTTGCAGAAGCTTCACGCACGAACATTGATTTTATTGTCGAGACAATCGATGCTAATAAAGAGCGATTTGAAGAAGTCTTTCCTTTCATTTATGACTCTAATGGCTATATTGCCAACAGAGCTGGGTGGGTTGTTGAAAAATGTGCTGCAAAGTACCCGTATTTGGTTAAGCCCCACATAAACGAAATTATTGATTTTATTCCACAAATCACTTTTGGTGGATTACGCCGGGTTATGTTAAAAGTACTTACACTACTACCAATTCCTGAAAGCCGGAT
>JBNJFT010000006.1:31068-33763 GCA_051747065.1 Bacteroidota bacterium
ACTTCTTTAACTTCACGGAAAACTCTTAAAAAGTTTCCACCCCATATTTTTTGAATTTCTTTTTCAGAATATCCGCGTTTAACCAACTCTTTGGTCACATTAGGCATCTGACTGGCATCCATACAGTCTTTTAACCTGGCACCGCCGTCAAAGTCAGTCCCGATTCCTACATAATCAATTCCGATTTTTTCAGCAACATAGTCTATATGATCGACCATATCTTCAACGGTAGCAAGTTTCTTTGGGTATTTCTCACTTACTGCCCGCCACTCTTTTCTGGCTTTTGCTCTTTCTTCTTCAGTAAGATCCTGAAAACCATCATATTTTTCTCGTAAGGCAGTAAAGGCTGAATCCCGCTTTGGATTTTGTTCTATCTCTTTTATATAATCCGTTAAGAAAGAAATTTGAATCACTCCATTATTTTCTTTTAGCTTTTTGAGCATTTCATCGGATAGGTTTCTTGGACTTTCACAAAGAGCTCTTGCATTAGAATGAGTAGCAACAACCGGAGCATCACTTTGCTCGATAACGTCGTAAAATGCCTGGTCTGAGATATGCGAAACATCTACAATCATTCCTTTCTCATTCATTTTTTTAACCACTTTTTCGCCAAATTCGCTTAATCCATCATGTTCCGGGCCGTCAGAGTCAGTAGAAGAATCACAGATATCGTTATTGCTGGTGTGGCATAATGTGATATACCGGGCACCCAAATTGTAGAAAGTATCAATATTGGCTAAATTATTGGCTATTGGGTAACCATTTTCAAGGCCAATATAAACACCTTGTTTTCCTTTATCCTCAATTTTCTTCGCATCAGAAGGTTCAAGTGCCAGCTCAGCCTGATCTGAATTTTTTTCAACAGACTCGTGGATACTTTCAAATATTTTCAAAGCACGTTTTTTGGCTGACTTATGCCCTTCTTCATCTCTTTTATCCTGACCCAGAAATACTGCAAAAAAAGCTGCATCGAGCCCGCCTTCTTTCATTCTTGGAAAATCTACACAGGAACGATCTTCCGTATTGTCGTTAGACTTTCCAATATCAAAATCATCGTCCATCATGTTGAGCGGAGTGTCAATGTGGGTATCTATTGTTAAAGCATTCTGGTGAATTTTCAGGTATTCAGCCTGTTTATCTTTTGAATTCTGGCCACAGCTAATTAATAAAAGGACTGAAACAACAATAAAAAGGGTTTTGGTAAATTCTTTCATAACAAAATTTTCATTTATGATTTAACGATATATTTTAGAATTTGACCTTTATAATGAAGGTTGGGTTTAATTGAGAAAGGATATTGTGGATTATTGTTTCTTCTTTTTTACATGATAAATTTCTACCTCTTTTCTTTTGCCTTTTAACTTAATTTTATCAATGTTTTTAAGGTTGAACTTTTTCTTGTCTTTCAGCAAATTGTACAAGTCTCCCGAAATTAATAATTCCTGCTTGTAATCATTACACACGGATTCTATACGGGCAGCGGTGTTAATGGCATCCCCGTTATATGAAATATCCCTTCTTATTTGGCCAACTTGCAGAACCATCACTTTTCCTGCATGCGCTCCTGCTTTAAATTTTGGCACCAAACCATACTTTCGGTTGTAATATTTTCTTCTTTTGTTGATTACGTTCTTAAAAGCAAAAAAGGCATTCAGAAAATTATTTCTTCTTAATCCATTTTTAAGACTCCATGAAATGATTGCTCCGTCTCCAAGGTATTGATAAATTTCTCCCTGGTAATTATACACGACAACCAAATCATTAAATACGTCCTGAACCAAATGACTGTATTTTTTATGTTTGAGTTTTTCAGCAATTAAAGTGGAAGATTTCATGTCAATGAACATGAATATTCGTTCCTGCTCCATTGGTTTATTCAGCATTCCAAACATCCAGCTCTTGAAGTTTCCTCTTCCGACTTTTTTTTCTACTCCTTTTAAAAAATTGATAAAAAAGCCTGATAAGTAGAAATAAACCAAAAAACGCAGAAATGATGTATTCATTTTAGGGAAATAACGGGGCAAGTCATTCATTAGCTCCGTGTAGTGTTGTTCAGCGAATAAACCCAAAGAAGGCTTTGAAGCAAGCAGAAGGAGAATAAAAACAGAAACTAAATAAAGAAGCGATTTTATGAAAATCATCAATCGCCTGGGAAAAATACGCATCATGCGGTCGGAAAAAAAACCGTCGATAACTGTTAATAGTAGTGAAACTCCGGCACTTAAAACTAAAATGATAAGATAGATGTTCTCAAGTTCTAAAAAATTAAGGTGAGTTTTAAAAAACAGGCTATCTTCGGTTAAAAATATATAAAACAACAGACTGCAATACCAAAACACAAAATGAAACAGCAGGTTTCTTATTATTCTATTTGTTCGTATAACTATCTTATCAACTGTAATCATAGTATATCTTATCTTACGGCAAATTGTTTCAAAGATAAATAAAGCTGAATAAAGGAATATGATTTGAAATATTTTTTCTTTTATGTTTTACAGATAAACTTTCTTTTTCTTTTTTTGTAAGTAACAAATATTAACATTAAGAAAACGTGATTTATGGAAGGATTTAAATTCGATACCCAGAAACTCAACCACCTTAACAACCCGGAGCGTTTGAAGGATATTCCCCCGGAATATATTATGAAGAAACTGCAGATCACCAATCCGGAAATAGTTATCGATATAGGTGCCGG
>JBNJFT010000007.1:0-16770 GCA_051747065.1 Bacteroidota bacterium
GGTGTATTTTTTGGAGTCCTTTACGTATTATTTGTAAAATCATAATAAAATACTTAACTTTGGCGTTAGTAACGTAATGAGAAAGCATGATTGTTTCATTTGGATCAAAGGATACAGAAAATATATGGCTGGGGAATCGAGTGAAAAAGATTCCGATAGAGATTCAAAAAGTCGGACGAAGAAAATTGAGAATGCTGAATAACTCTCAAAATATATCCGATTTGAGAATTCCGCCATCGAATAGATTGGAGAGATTAAAGGGAAAGTCAAAAGATTATTACAGTATTCGGATAAATGATCAATGGAGAATTGTATTCAGATGGAAGAATGATCATGCCTATGAAGTTGAGATTGTAGATTATCACAAATAAGGAGGATTGAAAAATGGATAAATTACCAAATATACACCCCGGCGAGATTTTAAAAGAGGAATTTCTTAATCCGATGAAAATTAGTGCCTACCGTTTATCAAAAGAAATAGGGATTCCCCAGACACGAATATCTCAGATAATAAAAGGAAAACGTCGTATAACAGCCGATACTGCTTTAAGGTTGAGTGCCTTTTTTGGGAACACCCCAAAATTTTGGCTTGGATTACAGGATGATTATGATTTGGAAGAGGAAAGATCCCGACACGGAGATTTGTTTACTCGGATTCGGCATAAACGTATCGAACAGACTGAAGAATGAAAAACACATCAGAACTTGTTGTTATACCTTTTCAGAAAGTCTCTTAACCCCGTGGGTTAAAAGAAATTTTCCGGGATCACAGAACATAAAAAACCAATCCGTGTTTATCCGTCCAATCAGCGTCATCAGCGTTCCATAAACCATCTGCCGCGTTCCTTTATATTGACTTTCTGGACAATTCAGCTTTGTTTATAAGGAATGGATGAGAAAGTACAGCCTCTGTTTTGATAATATTCAAGAATTACGGGGAGAACTTGTTTTAAATTCTTTTCAGCTTGTTTTGAATCGTGAAATACAACAACCGAACCCGGGCGGGAAAGTCTGATAACCCGCTGAATTATCTTTTCCGGACTGATATTCGTGTTATAATCCTTACTCAGCACATCCCATAAGACAATTTTGTAGTCCGCTTTCAGATGTTTGATTTGTGAAAGTCGTATTTTCCCATGCGGCGGACGGAATAAATCGCTATTGATAAGCTCGCCGGCTTTTTCAATGTCCCGGAAATATTTTTTGTTCTTTGTGCTCCAACCTTTCAAATGACTGAAAGAATGGTTCCCAACAGCATGGCCAGAGTTCAGGATTTTTTGATATTGATCTTTAAAACGTTCTACATTTTTTCCAAGGCAGAAAAATGTAGCCTTTGCATGATAGCGCTCTAATGTTTCCAGGATCCAGTCGGTTAAATCCTCAGTAGGCCCGTCATCAAAGGTTAGATAGATTTTCTTTTCTTCTCCCTTGAAATTCCAAACCAGATTTTTAGAAACCTTTGAAAGAATTCCCGGTAATATCACATTTTTCAGTTTTTATAAAAGTTTGTTTTACTGATCTGGGCTAAGAAAACTGTTAAGCACTTTCTTAGCCCAATCTGTAACAAACAATTATTTCATTAGCTGAAGATTTTGTTCCAGTTTCTTCATGTGTTTATCATAGCTCTCTAATAATCGTTCTTTCCACTCACTTTGACCATGAGCTTCAGCAACATCACTCAGGTTGTTAATGATATACATATTCCTGCGTATATCCCTTGAAAACTGGGCAGCTCTTTCACCCAGACCTGTATAATAGGACATTTCCTGATCCAGGGTTTCAGCCAGTATTTCCAGATGATGATTCGCTTTTTCTGCTTCACCGATCTTATAATAATTCTCAATAAATGGCATGACTGTAAACTCGTAGGCAAGTGTACTATCATCAATTTTTTCAAGACAGTAATCCATGACTTTTTCAGCGGAATCATTTTTGTTTTCCTTAACCAAAGCTTCTGCCAAACGACCATAATTGTTCCTGAAATTATTCAGCATCCTTCGGTTGTCCTCATTCAGATAAACATCATTTTTGTCGATACCTCCCCACTTGAATTTATTCATAAAAAGATCATACATACGATCGGTGTTCACTTTACCGGCAGAAGATTTTGACTTCAATTTTAACGGAGTCAGATGATATGCCAACCCTTCAAGCTGAAGATATTTTCCCAAATTGTAATGTTTATTATCAGAAACCGTAACAGCATAATGAATTGGCCGTTCCCAATCATTTGTTGCAAGCATATCCATAATCGTCACACCATCTTTTAGTAAATATTGCCTGTTAATTTTCCATTTCATTTCAGGCACAATAAAGTCTGAATCTTTTGGAGCTACTGTCTCTGTCGAAACAACTTTTGCCGAATCTATCTCAATTTTAAAATGATTTGTAGGAAAGAAACTAATTTTCTTACTTCGGTCAAAAGGAGATTTCATTTTTGTTCGGGAGTTTTCACTAGCAACGAAATCAATTACTTTATCTATCGAAACAGGCCCTTCAATTCGGTTCATTACCGGCACAACATCTCTGCTTCCTTTCTTCAGCTGTTGGGTTTTATGTGTAAGCGGCAAAGGATCCGACTCGTAAGCCTTACGCATCAACTGTTCAACATACCAGCCGGCACGCAGATAACTCAGATTGGCTACCCTGACATCCGTACGGATACCTTCCACTTCCTGAGCATACCAAAGCGGATAAGTATCATTGTCTCCGTTCGTAAACAAAATTCCGTTTTTTCTGCAGGAATTCAGATAATTAATGGCAAAATCCCTTGTTGTATAACGTCCCGAACGATCATGGTCGTCCCAGTTTTCTGATGCCATTAAGGCCGGTACGCCCAAAAGGACAATTCCGGATGTTATGGCAGCCACTTTTTGCGGCATACCTTTCCGAAACTGTTGATATATAGCCATAACGCTAAAACCGATCCAGATTGCAAAGGCATAAAAAGAACCCGCATAAGCATAATCCCGTTCCCTGGGTTGATGCGGGGACTGATTCAGGTAGAACACAATGGCTATTCCTGTTAGAATGAAAAGCATCATGACTACAGAAAAATCCTTTTTGTCCTTTTTATAATGAAAAACCAATCCAATGATACCTAAAAGAAAAGGCAACATATAATATTTGTTATTGGCAGGATTGTTCTTTAAATGATCGGGTAAATTGTCCTGGTCTCCCAGCCTGGGATTATCAATGGCAGGAATGCCGCTTTTCCAGTTTCCATCCCGAACATTCCCATGGCCCTGAATATCATTTTGTCTTCCACTGAAATTCCACATAAAATAACGCCAGTACATGTGCCCTACCTGGTATTTAAAAAAGAAAACCAGGTTATCGGTAACCGAAGGAACTGTTTTTTGGGTTGTATTTCCCTGACGATCTTCTACACTTACTTTCTTACCGTCAATATTTACCCATGACTTATAATCTTCAACATGCTGTTTATCGCTGCTGTACATTCTGGGGAAGAATCCGGTAAAACGAGAGTCATATTCGATGTCTGTTCTATGATCCACTACTTCGTATCTGGCATTTCCTGGGGCATACACAGGTTCGCCCTGTTTCCTTTCCTCTACAGGCGCATTGTAATAATGCCCATATAACAATGGCCTGTCTCCATATTGTTCTCTGTTCAGGTAACTTAAGAAGTTAAACACATTTTCCGGATTGTTCTGGTCCATCGGCGGATCAGCATTAGAGCGGATTAATATTGATGCATAAGAAGAGTAACCGATTAATATAACAGTTACACATAATATTACAGTATTAAGTATATATTTTCCTTTTTTATGAGAATAATACAATCCAAATACAATTAAACCGATCACTAATAAGGTGTAAAACAGTATTCCTGAGTTAAATGGCAAGCCAAGTCCATTTACGAAAAGCAATTCAAATTTGGAGCCAAGAGAAACAACTCCTGAGATGATCAGGTACATTATGGATAAAAGAATTATAACGGAGAGTGCTGCTGCTGTGAGGACACCTTTCGGAGTAGTTTTGTATTTTCTGAAATAAAAAACAAAAACGATAGCAGGAATAGCCAATAAGTTGAGGAGATGAACACCTAACGAAAGTCCGACCAAATAAGCAATTAAAATAAGCCACCTGTTTGAGTGTTTTTGATCGGCTTCATTCTCCCACTTGAGAATAGCCCAGAAAACAATGGCTGTAATTAATGAAGAGGTAGCATAAACCTCAGCTTCAACTGCCGAAAACCAGAAAGTATCAGAAAAAGTATAAGCCAAAGCGCCAACCAAACCACTTCCCAATATAGCCAGGACATTTCCTGAAGTAAGCGATTCGTTAGATTTATTAACAACTTTCCTTGCCAGGTGAGTAATGCTCCAAAACAAAAACAGAATCGTAAAAGCACTTGCCAAAGCAGAAAGCACATTTACAGACATTGCCGCATTTTCTGGCTCGCCCGCAAAAAGCGTAAAAAATCTTCCCAGCAACATAAAAAAGGGCGCTCCGGGCGGATGCCCGACTTCAAGTTTATAAGCTGTGGAAATGAATTCGCCGCAATCCCAGAAACTGGCCGTAGGCTCGATAGTAAGCAGATAGACTATCGCAGCAGCCAGGAAAACAACCCAGCCTGATAGTAAATTCAGCAGTTTATAATTCTTCATACCGACAATTTTGATGGATATTTATTTTAATTGAAAGTCCTAAATAAACAATAAATTTTTATCTTTAAAAATTCTAATGACATTTATTGCTATGCATTTTTACTATCTTGCTATTATTCTGTTTTTCATCATAAAAATAACATATTCCCAGGAATTTTCTCCCGAACCTTTTCATGAATCAAAATCCCAGTGGAAGGATTCTTCTGCTTTGTATTTTGAATTCTCAAATACAAATTTTTTCAAAAACAATGAATATTTCAATGACATTATCGCCGGATACACGCTCACAGGATTTAATGCAACTCCATCAATAAGCTATCATCCTTCAGAGAAGACCAAAATCACTGCCGGCGGACATTTCCTAAAACTCTTTGGTGACGATGGATTTCATGACATCAAACCAGTTTTCACTGTTCATCAAAAGTTCAATCCCAATTTTTCATTTTTAATAGGAACCATCGATAATTCAAAAAACCATTCACTTATAAGACCGCTTTACGATCCCGAACTTCTGCTTACTGATCCCACCCAGTATGGTTTTCAATTCCTATTTAAAACTACCGCCCTGGAACTTGATCTATGGCTGGACTGGCAGCGTTTTATTCACCAGGATTCACCCTTTCGGGAAAGATTTATTACCGGACTGAGTTCAAAAACGCATCTTCTGGCAGAAAATAACCCCTTCAAATTGTATATACCTCTGCAAATAATCACTAAACATAAAGGAGGCCAGATAAACAATCAGGATAAGCCCGTTTCTACACTTATTAATTCAGCAACGGGCATAGTAGCAGAATTCCCTCTTACTTTGGAAAATCAGTCACTACAACTTGAAAATTATATAACCGGATTTAACAAACTCAATGACAAAAGCGAAGAACCCTACAAAAGCGGACTGGGATATTATTCTAAATTCATCTATAACATTGACCAGTTTAGTTTCAATGCTGGATATTGGCGGGGTTCTAAATTCCTTTCAGTGTATGGAGACCCGATCTACCAATCCTTTTCCATAAAAAACGATGAACAAATAAAAGAGAGAGAAATTCTGGAAGGAGGTTTTAATTATTCCAGGAGCTTTTCTCATGTGACTTTTTCTTCAAACATCCAAATGCTCTATGACACGTATTCCGAAACCATGGACTATTATTTCGGGATTTATCTTTTCCTTAAAATGGACCGATTCATCTTAAAGCCCTAACTTTTCAGGCACATTCATAAACAAGCACATTGTTGAATTAGGCAGTTTCAGAAGTACCGGCTATATTTCTAATAAGAATACAGAATTCAGAATTCAGAATACAGAATACAGAAAAAAACAAAAGGGCAGGCAGGCAGAATACGATAAAGCTAATCATCAACGAAATACAAAAATATTGTTTCTGGTATCTTCTGAAATTGCCTTAGTTACCTCTACTTTTGAATATGCCAACTTAATCCACTCAATTAACTCAATTAACTTTAATCATCTCAAGAAATGAAACGAATTCTATATCCACTGACTGCAGCTAAATCGCTACTAACTACTATTGGCTACTACCTGCTTTTTCCAAATTTATCTTCAATTTCTGAAAATGCATTCATAGCGTCAGTACTCAATTTTATCTTCTCTTTCTTTCCATTCTTCAAAAGGCACTATGGCTTTTTCTTTTAGCATTTGATGTGCAGGGATTAGCCTCTTTTCTAAGGGTGCATTTAATTCCTCATATATAAACGAATCATCAAAGCCGGCATTTTTTGCATCCTCTCTATCTGCTGCAAAATATACTGCACCCAATCGTGCCCAGTAAATAGCTCCAAAACACATGGGGCAGGGTTCACATGAACAATAAAGAATGCACTCTTTGAGTTCAAAATGATCCAATTTCTTGCAGGCTTTTCGGATAGCATTCATTTCAGCATGGGCTGTCGGGTCATTATCTAAGGTAACAGAATTCCCGGATTTGGCAATAACCTCTCCCTTCCTGACAATAATGGCTCCGAACGGCCCTCCTCCTCTTTCCTGATTACTTCTTGCAATTTCTATAGCTTCCAAAAGGTAGTACTCATGAGCTTCTTCCATAATATTATTTATTTACCTGTCAACAAAAGGTCTATACCAAAAATCAAATTGATGCTTTTCCTGTCATTTGTCGAATAAATTTAAAAATAATAAAATAAACCACCAATCAAAAAAATTGGTATAATTTTCACCCCGGACTTCTTTACTTTATATGTATCGAAATTATTGTTAATAAATTTGTTAATTTTCTAAAAATAATGTTATTTTTGCAATCCCTTAAGAAAGGGAGAATATTTATATTTGGCTAATAATTAAAAAGTTAGGACTAAAGTGGATTCAAACAGTTACAAAACAATTTCTGTAAAGAAAGAAAATGTGAACAAAGAATGGGTCCTTGTTGACGCAAAGAATGAAGTTCTGGGCAGACTGGCCTCAAAGGTAGCTAAAATGATCAGGGGAAAAAACAAACCAACTTACACTCCTCACATAGACTGTGGAGACAATGTAATTGTGATCAATGCTGATCAGGTAAGGCTTACCGGAAATAAATGGACAGACAAAGAATATGTTCATAACACAGGCCATCCAGGAGGAAAAAGAACAAGGACGCCGAAAGACCTAATGGAAAAAGACCCTACAAGGATCATCAGAAAAGCAGTTACCGGAATGCTCCCAAAAAACAGATTGGGAACACAACTGCAAAAGAACCTTTTTGTGTACGTTGGTGAAGAGCATCCACATGAAGCTCAAAAACCAAAAAAAATTAATTTAAAAGAAATTAAGTAATCAACATGGAAAGAATTAATTCTATCGGAAGAAGAAAAGAGGCAATTGCACGAGTAAACCTGAGTGAAGGTAAAGGCAATATCACTGTGAACAACAGGGAATTTAAGGAATATTTCCCAACCCCAAATCAACAGTATATTGTTGAGCAACCACTCAATTCACTGGACGTGCGAGGCAACTACGACATTGTTGTTAACATTAGTGGCGGCGGCTTAAAAGGACAAGCTGAAGCTCTAAGGCTAGCTATTGCCAGAGCTTTGGTCAAGGTTGATGAAGAAAATAAACCGAAAATTAAAGCCGAAAGATTTCTGACACGTGACGCAAGAGTAGTTGAGCGTAAAAAGCCAGGACAACCAAAAGCTCGTAAGAAGACTCAATTTAGTAAACGTTAAGATTATAATTTTTATAATTCACCGTTTAGTATCTAAATTGTCAGGACTTCCCACAAGGAACTGCCTGTCAATTGTAAAAAAAGAATGTAAACGTTAAATTTTTTATTCAATGGAAGAAGTAACATTTAATCAATTATTAGAAGCTGGAGTACACTTTGGTCACCTCAAGAGAAAGTGGAATCCGAAAATGGCCCCCTATATATTCATGGAGCGTAACGGCATCCATGTTATTGACCTTCAAAAAACGGCCCACAAAGTAAATGAAGCAAGAAACGCCCTCAAACAAATCACAAAGTCAGGCAGAAAAGTTCTGTTTGTTGCTACCAAAAAGCAAGCAAAAGAAATTGTAGCTGAAGCATTACAGGGCACTTCAATGCCATACATTACAGAAAGATGGCCAGGCGGAATGTTAACCAACTTTCCGACAATTAAGCGTACCATTAAAAAAATGGCAACCATAGACAAACGCTTTGCTGATGGTACTTATGATAAGCTGGCAAAGAGAGAAAGATTACAAATTGAAAGGCAAAGAGCTAAACTGGGAAAAACATTTGGCAGCATTTCAAACATGAACCGTCCTCCTGCAGCAATTTTTATCGTCGATGTTTCCAAAGAACATATTGCTGTGAAAGAGGCACAAAAATTAAACATCCCTATTTTCGGAATGGTGGATACAAACTCAGACCCAACACAAGTCGATTTTCCTATTCCGGCAAACGATGATGCTTCCAAATCTATCTCCTTTATTGTCGATAAAGCAGTAGAGGCTATTAAAGAAGGACTGGAAGAAAGAAAACAGGAAAAGGAAAAAGAAAAAGCATCAAAAGAGAAGAAGAAAGAAGAAAAGAAGGAAGAAAAAACGGAGCAAAAGGAGCAGAAAAGCGACGGCAGGAAAACCAGAGCCCGTAAATCAACAGCTAAAGCAAAACAAGAGGCTCCTGAGCAAAAAGAGGAAAAATCTGGGGAAAAAACAGCCGAAGAGAAACCGGATTCCGAAGAAAAGAATGATGCAAAATCTGACGAATAAAATTTAAGTAAAACTTTAAATATTTTCATTTAAAATGGCCCAAATAACTGCAGCTGAAGTAAACAAGCTAAGACAACAAACGGGAGCTGGCATGATGGATTGTAAGAAGGCTCTCACACAAGCGGAAGGTGATTTCGATAAAGCTATTGAAATTATTCGCGAAAAGGGAATGGCTATTGCCAAAAAACGTTCTGACCGAGAAGCCTCTGAAGGCATTGTTTTCAGCAAAGCAACAGAAGATGGTAAAAAAGGTTTCATTATATCGCTAAACTGCGAAACTGATTTCGTAGCAAAAAATGAAGACTTTAAAAATTTAGGCTGGAAAATTCTTGATTTAGCCATGGAGAAACAGCCAAAAGACCTTGATGAACTTAAGAAGGTAGAGCTTGACGGCAAACCTATAGATGATCAAATCGTTGAGCAAACAGCCGTTATCGGTGAAAAATTACAATTGTCTTACTACGATTACCTGGAAGCTCCCAAAGTTCTCTCATATATCCACATGGATAATAAATTGGCAACATTAGTTGGTCTTAGTGAAGCCGATGTTGACGACCAGGTAGGAAAAAACATCGCAATGCAAGTTGCTGCTATGCAACCAGTTGCGGTAGATAAAGATGGTGTGCCAGAGGATATTAAAGAGAAAGAGCTGGAAATAGGAAGAAAACAGGCACAAGCTGAAGGAAAACCTGAAAATCTTCTTGACAAAATTGCTCAGGGTAAGCTTGGAAAGTTCATGAAGGAGAATACACTTTTGAACCAGGAATATATTAAAGACAGCAAGAAAACAGTAAAACAATACCTTCAGGAACAAAAAGAAGGTCTTACTGTTACGGATTTCAAAAGATATTCGCTTAAGGAATAAAAAATTTCAAAAAAAATATGCTGGTATTTAAAAAGAGGGAACAACAACCGTATGTTCTCTCTTTTTTTGTTTAATAAAAAAACGTTGATTTATGCGAATTGTACAGCTCGAACCTATAGGTATAAAAGAAAATTATAAGGAATCTATCAGTCGTCAATTTGAAGAAATGGGTCATGAAGTTATTTTTCATGAGACAAAACCCGAAACCGAAGATGAAAAAATTCAGAGAGCAAAGGATGTTGAAGGCATTGAGATGATGTCTTTCAAAGAAGTGATGCAAAAAAGTGATATAATTTCCATACATACTCCGCTTACTGAAGAAACGAAGGGCATGATTGGCAAAGAAGAGTTTGAACTGATGAAAAACGATGCAGTTCTTATCAATACAGCAAGGGGGCCGATAGTTGACTATTCGGAACTGGCGGAGGCGTTAACCGCCAAAACAATTGCCGGGGCGGCGGTAGATGTATATGAAAAAGAACCTCCGATTGATAGCAATCATCCACTTCTATCTGCTCCCAATACGCTTTTATTACCACATTTGGGTTTTGCTACAGCAGAGGCAATCGAAAAAAGGAGTAAAATTATTGTGGATAATATAACAAAATGGCTGAACGGCAATCCACAGAATGTCATGTAAAGAATTAAGAACTATGTCTGAAAACAATTATTCATCACTGGAAAAACTCAAATCTGAAGTAATTAAATGCACCAGATGTTCCCTTCATGAAACAAGAATAAATGCTGTTTTCGGAGAAGGAGACTATAATGCGAACATTCTGATTATCGGAGAGGGCCCCGGCGCTAATGAAGACAAGCAGGGCAGACCTTTTGTCGGCAGAGGAGGAAAATTACTTGACGAAGTTCTCTCCAAATATGGTTTAAACAGGGAAAAAGGAGTGTTTATTGCAAATATCGTAAAATGCAGGCCTCCGAATAACCGTGTGCCGAAAAAAGCTGAAGTCAACACATGCATTACATATTTGGAGAAGCAGATACAAATGATTAATCCTAAAATAATTCTTTTGCTCGGGTTGACAGCAGTAAAATCATTTCTCGGGATAGAGGAACAAATGAAGGAGATCAGGGGAAAAGAAAATAAAAAAGACGGAAAAACGGTAATGGCGACTTATCATCCCGCTGCCATTCTGAGAAATCCAAATTTAAGGAGTTGGTTTGAGGAAGACATAAAGAAAGTTAGTCAGATCTAGCAGGGCGGTTATATTTAGAAGCAGGGGTAAATATTTAGGCAATTTCAGAAGTACCGGCTAAATATCTATAAGAATTCAGAATCTAGAACTCAGAATACGATAAAGCTAACTATCAACGAAATACAAAAATATTGTATCTGGTATTTTAATGAGTTAATTAAAAGAATGGGCGTTTTATAAAATTATATTTGAAATTTTACCCTGCTTTTTAATCATTTTTGCATTTTTCGGGGTTTCACTTTACTCAATTTTGCTTTTAACTTGCTGTATTTCAAAATATTAATTACTCCTGAAAGTGCCTAAAAAATAAGGAGTTCAGAACACAATAACAATCGCTCTTGAATTCTTATAACTTACTATTAGCAATTAGTTTATCAATCATGTGCAGCATGTTCACTGCCTACTGCATAGTGCCGACTGCTCACTCATCAGCTAATTGATGCTCATTTTAATATTTACCTCTACTTCTGAAACTGCCTAATACGTTTTCCTATTTCTCTTCATCATCGATTATCAACATAGCGTCGCCATAAGTTCCAAAACGATACTTCTCTTTTATGGCTTCATTGTAGGCTTTAAACACTTTATCATATCCTCCAAAAGCAGATACCATCATTAAAGGTATTGATAATGGCAGATGAAAGTTTGAGACCATCATATTAGGAATTTTTACTTCATATGGCGGAAAAAGAAACTTGTTGGTCCATCCGTCATAAGGCTTTAGCCGTTTTGTTGTTGAAACAGAGGACTCAAGCGTTCGCAGCACTGTAGTTCCCACTGCACAAACATTCCGTTTATTATCTTTTGCTTTATTAACTTTCTCGGCTGCGTCTTCGGAAACATAGATCTTCTCAGAGTCCATCTTATGCTTGGTAAGATCTTCGACGTCTACATTGTTAAAACTGCCGAGCCCTACATGCAATGTCACTTCACAAAAATTAACTCCTACAATTTCCATGCGTTTAAGAAGCTCACGACTAAAGTGCATTCCTGCGGTAGGTGCCGCAACTGCACCTTCATATTTAGCATAAAGCGTCTGATACCGTTCATAATCTTCCGGTTCTACCTCCCTTTTAATGAATTTTGGTAAAGGGGTTTCTCCCAGATTATATAAAGTCTGTTTGAATTCTTCATACTCTCCGTCAAAAAGAAACCGGAGTGTTCGGCCACGGGATGTGGTATTATCGATAACTTCAGCCACAAGAGTTTCTCCGTCTTCTTCATTTCCGAAATAGAGTTTATTGCCTATCCGGATTTTCCTTGCCGGATCAACAAGTACATCCCACAAGCGCTGTTCTTTATTCAATTCGCGCAGGAGAAAAACTTCTATTTTGGCGCCGGTTTTTTCTTTATTACCGTAAAGCCGGGCGGGAAATACTTTTGTATTATTAAAAACGGTAACATCATGCTCATTAAAATACTCTACTATGTCTTTAAATTGCCGGTGTTCAATTTCTCCAGATTGTTTATGCAAAACCATTAAACGTGATTCGTCTCTGTTTTTTGCGGGATATAATGCAATAAGTTCTTCTGGTAATTTATACTTAAACTGCGATAGTTTCATTAATACAGCCACTTTTTGAGGTTAAACAATACGTGCCACCTTTTACGTAACACTTTTAAGTTAGTTACAAATTTTTTATTTTTTGTACAATTTCTTTTATTGAGCTCGCATCATCCAGGGAATAATCCCCTATCTTTGTGCGTCTCAGTCCTACAATATGCGCTCCTGTTCCTAAATCCTTCCCAATGTCTCTGGCCAAAGAACGAATATATGTACCTTTGCTACAACGCACTTTCAATGTCAGAACCGGATAGTCATAGTCAACAACTTCAAAATGATTAATGTTTATTCGTTGAGGTAATAATTCTATGGTTTCTCCTTCCCGGGCAGATTTATAAGCCCGTTTGCCTTTTACAGATTTTGCAGAATAAACAGGAGGAATCTGATCTATTTCTCCTTCAAACTTAGTTAACGTTTTTTTGATCTCATTTATTTCAATTTTTTTATATGGATATTCGTAATCAATTTCTGTTTCCAGGTCAAACGATGGTGTTGTTTTTCCAAATTCCAGGGCAAAGATATATTCTTTCTCCTGATCCTGAAAAGTGTTAATCACCTTCGTTTTCTTTCCTGTACAAACAATCATTAAACCATCCGCGTAAGGATCAAGTGTTCCGGCATGGCCAACTTTAATTTTTCTTTTCTCCCCTTTAACCATACGATATTTAAATGCAATCTGATTTCTGATTTTTTTTACCAAATCAAAAGAAGTCCAGAAAATAGGTTTGTTCATAAGTAAAATCCGGCCTTCCACCAAATCATCTATTTGTGTAATTGACTCCCAATTCATAAATAATTCCTGTATTTTTAACTTATCCGAAAATAATTGCAATCAGTCCTACCGCTAAACAATAAAAAGCAAAGTAGATCCATTTTCCCTGATTGATTATACGGATCATCCATTTACAGGCAAGTAAGCCGGAAATGAATGCTGCCAGAAAGCCAACCAACAGAGGAAGGTAATTAAAATCAGCGGAGGAAAAGTTTGTGTCTGATAAATCTAAAATATTCGCTCCGATAATAGGCACTAACACCATGAGAAAAGAGAAACGGGTTATTTCGCTTCTTTTAGCTCCCAATAACAGTCCTGCAGAAATTGTTGCTCCGGAACGTGATATACCGGGCATAACGGCCATAGCTTGTGCAATGCCGACTAAAAAGGCAGATTTATTTGTAATTGTTTTATTTGCCGGGTTGTAAAAATAAGCTAACGTTAACAGTCCGGCAGTAATCAACAACATAATTCCAACCAGCACAAGATTTCCGACAAAAAGCGCTTCTACTTCTTCTTTAAAAAAAACTCCAACAATAAGAATTGGAATCATTGAGACCAAAATCTTGAGTAAATACTTTGAAGAATCATTCCATTCAAATTTCAGGGTTTCGGAAACAAGAGAGGCGATATCTTTCCAGAACACAACAATAATGCTCAAAACTGTTGCACCATGTACAACTATCGTAAATAATAAGCTTTGCTCTATCGGTGTGTCTAAAATAGCTTTTCCCAGTTCCAGATGACCGCTGCTGCTAATAGGCAAAAATTCAGTAAGGCCCTGAATCAGGCCCAACACTAATGCTTCAATCCATGTCATTCACTATCCTTTATCTGATTGGCTTTTATCTTCTTTGGGCTTTTTCATTATAGCATAAATCTCGAAAGCAAAACCTGCCAGAACAATGATTGGCGCTAAAGTGATCCGCCTGAAACTAAAAACATCAGGATTAAACTGATCCGGACTTTCGGCCTTGCCACCAATCATTAAAATAAAACCAATTACAATAATAACTACTCCAATAATTAATAATTTGTAGTTTTCCTTCGAAAAAGCAAATTGTTTTTTAGAATCTTTTTTCTTCTTTGCCATAGGTTTAATATATTTTTTTTATGTCACACATATAATTTGTCAACTTTAATTTTTAAATACCGGTTTACTGCGAAAAAAGTTGAAATCCAGCTAATAAAAACACCCACCACCAGAACTGCACCGTAGAGTATAGCTAATATCTCTATATCCTTTAAAGTAATAATTTCATCAAACTCCTTTTGCATGAGATAAACAGCACCTGTCAGCAATCCCATAGCAACGATAGAAGCAAAGACACCCTGCATCATTCCTTTATAAATAAAAGGACGCCTGATAAAACCCTTTGTCGCACCTACCAATTGCATTGTGTTAATAATGAAACGCTTAGAATAAATTGACAATCTAATGGTATTGTTTATTAACGCAATTGCTATAAGAAACAGGAACCCACTAAAAATGAGAATAATTATCCCAATTTTCCGGATATTCTGATTAACTAACTGGACTAATGATTTCTGATAAAACACCTCTTTTATCTGATCATAATCCTGCAAATCATTTTTTATTTGCTCAATACTTGACTGGTTAGCATAGTCGGCTCGCAGGTGAACATCTATAGAGGCTAATAACGGATTATACCCTAAAAATTCGATAAAATCTTCCCCCAATTCTTCTTGCAGCTCTTCTGCTGCTTCCTCTTTTGTAACGTATTCTGTTGATTTAACGTACTCCGAAGCATCCAGGTTTTTCTGTAACCGAATGACATCAACTTCTTTCACATCTTCTTTCAGAATGATCGAAAAGCCAATGTTCTCTTTCACATAATCAGAGATGCGTTTTGCATTCAAAACCAACAAGCCTAAAATTCCGAGTAAAAAAAGAACCATGGAAATACTTATCACAGAAGTTAAAAAGGAACTTCTTAAACGCCTGCGTGTTATTTTTGTTTCTTTATTAGACATAGATGGTTCAAAATATCCACGCTAAGATAAGAATAAATTAAAATCATACCAGAAAATATTTCATTTTCAATTATACTATAGATTATTCGATGACAAAAAGATTCTTCGCTAAAAGCGAAAGGCGAACGGCGACCGGCTACCAAAATTTAAATGCCAAAAGCAAACAGCAAAAAATACATCACCAAAATTTGCAATCAATCGGTTCAAACTCCTATTTTTGTAAAAAAAGATAACAATTTGGAAGGGACAGTAAAAAAATCCACCGGCAGCTGGTATTACGTAGAAGACACAAATGGAGAAGTTTGGGCGTGTAAAATAAAAGGGAAATTTCGTATAAAAGGAATTCGCACAACTAATCCCGTTGCTGTAGGAGATAATGTTATATTCAACGTTATAAATGAGAATTACAAGGAAGGTTTGATAACCGACCTGAGGGAAAGAAAAAATTATATAATCCGCAAGGCCACAAAACTTTCAAAAGAGAGCCACATCATAGCGGCCAACGTTGATCAGGCTATTGTCATGGCTACCCTTATCTATCCGGAGACTTTCACTCTGTTTATCGATAGATTTTTAGTAACCGCTGAAGCATACAGAATACCAGGGATTGTTCTTTTCAATAAAATTGACTTATATGAAAAATCTTTGACGGAAAAGCTTCAGAGGCTGACAATCGTTTATGAAACTGCAGGTTACCGGGTTCTCTCAATTTCAACAAAAACAGGAGAAAATTTGGATCAACTGAAATCAATACTGCAGGACAAACAAACTGTAATTTCCGGAAATTCGGGAGTAGGCAAATCCACTCTAATTAATAAAATCATACCAGGCAGCAACATAAAAACAAAAGAAGTGTCGAGTTCCCACAAGACAGGCAAACACACAACCACCTTTGCCGAAAGGTACACTCTCCCTTTTGGTGGCCATATAATAGATACACCCGGAATAAAAGGCTTTGGGCTGGTAGATATGGACAAAGAAGAAATCTACCATTATTTCCCGGAAATCTTTGAAGCCTCTATGAACTGCAAATTTCATAACTGTCTTCATAAAAATGAGCCCGGATGCAACGTAAAACAAAAAGTAGAAGAAGGGTACATAGACACAGGGCGCTATCACAATTATCTCATGATTTTGCAAGACAATGAAGAAAAATACCGTTAGCTAAAAAAAACAGGTTATCCGTCAAGGCTTTTTCCTCCTTCATCAAATAATATTGATTTTCACACAATTAAACCTTAATTTTCCCGTACTTTGTATAAAGGAAAAGTCGTATAAAATCAATTAAGGTGAAGGGTACAAACAGAAAATCCATACACATACTCCTTGCAGAAGATGAGGATATTTACCAGGAGATTATTGAGCGATACATCAATACAATGGGCCTTCATCTTACGATTGTTGATAATGGCAAAAAATGCATTAAAGAAGCCAACAAAAGTTCTTTTGATATCATATTAATGGATATAGAAATGCCCGAAAAAAATGGGTTCGAAACAGCCAAAGAAATCAGAAGCAAAGG
>JBNJFT010000007.1:16870-30099 GCA_051747065.1 Bacteroidota bacterium
AAAACTACTATTTAGAAATAGAATCTAAATTTCAAATTTGATTCCCTGAGCCAGTGGTAAGTCATCTCCATAATTTATGGTTGTTGTTTGCTTTCTCATGTATGACTTCCATGCATCGGAACCTGATTCACGACCTCCGCCGGTATCTTTTTCACCGCCGAATGCGCCGCCAATTTCAGCACCTGAAGTACCCACATTAACATTTGCAATTCCACAGTCAGAACCGGCATGAGAGAGGAATTTTTCCGCTTCACGCATATTCAGTGTAAAAATGGATGATGAAAGGCCCTGTGGAACATCGTTATGCAAGTGCAATGCTTCATCAAAATCTTTATATTTGATCAAATAAAGCAATGGCGCAAAAGTTTCTTCCTGCACGATCTGATAATGGTTCTCTGCTTCAGCTATAGCAGGAACAACATAAGTGCCGGCTTCATACCCTTTACCAGAGAGCTTTTCGCCTCCAAATATAATTTTCCCGCCTTCTTTTTTTACTTGTTCGAGAGCTTCCTGGTAAACCTCTACGGCTTCTTTATCAATTAATGGCCCCATAAGATTATCCGGGTTCAGTGGGTTTCCGGTTCGCTTAGCAACCTGTTTATAAGCATTCACAAGTTTCTTTTTAACTTCCTCATAAATACTCTCATGGACAATAACTCTTCTTGTGCTGGTACATCTCTGTCCCGCAGTACCTACAGCACCAAAAACAATAGTTGGGATTGCCATTTCAAGATCTGCATGTTGAGAAATAATCATAGCATTATTTCCACCTAGTTCAAGAATAGTTTTTCCAAGACGTTTGCCAACACGTTCTGCAACTCTTCTTCCAACCGCTGTAGACCCAGTAACAGAAATCAACGGCAGACGTTTGTCATCCACCATGTTGTCACCAATTTGAGAAGACCTTCCAATAGCAAGATTAAACACACCTTCAGGAACATCGTTCTCCTTCAATACTTTAGCAACAATATTTTGAACAGCAACTGCAGTCAATGGTGTTTTCGAGCTTGGCTTCCAAATCACGCAGTCTCCTGCGATGGCAGCTATCATTGTATTCCATGCGTAAACTGCAACAGGAAAGTTAAAGGCTGTAACAACACCTACAACACCAAGCGGATGATAATGATCATAAAGTCTGTGATGTGGTCTTTCCGACTGCATTGTGAAGCCATACAACATTCTGGACTGACCAACTGCAAAGTCTGAAATATCAATCATTTCCTGAACTTCTCCTAAGCCTTCCTGGTAACTTTTGCCCATCTCTGTACTAACAAGCATTCCGAGGTCTTCTTTCTGAGCTCGTAATTCCAACCCTATCTGACGAACAATCTCTCCCCGATCAGGAGCAGGATAATCACGCCAGATTTTAAAAGCCTCCTGCGCTTTCTGTACAATGGACTCATACTCATCCTTTGTGGCATTTTTCACCTTTGCCAGTTCACTTCCGTCAATGGGGGTGTATGAGGTCGTTGTGTCTCCTGAGGGCTCTATCCATTTCTGGCCAGTTGAAACACCGGGATTAACATCTTTAACTCCCAGTCGGCTTAAAATTCCTTTAATGTCATAATTCTGTTCAGCCATACTTTAAAATTTTTAGTTTTAATTTTTAGTTTTTGGTAACTTCGCAAATTAAAAAAAAATAGCAGAGAAAAAAAATATGACCCGTGTAATTTCCTTCACAATGAAATCTTGACAAAAACAGGAATAGTTAACCGAAAATTTGGCTCATCAAAAACATTTGTATAATTTTGCAAATCCCAAAAGGTTCATTTAAAAACTTGCCTGAATGGCGGAATTGGTAGACGCGCTGGTCTCAAAAACCAGTGGGAATTATCCCGTGCCGGTTCGACCCCGGCTTCAGGCACATTTGAGCCCTCTCATGAGGGTTTTTTTGTATATACTAACCATAAGATCATGAACAAATCCCAGGATTCACTACATCCATATAAGGAAAAACAAGAAATTTTTGACCGGCGATACATTGAAATGGCCCAAATCTGGGCAAAGAATTCCTATTGCATAAGGCGACAGGTGGGAGCATTAATTGTCCGGGAAAAAATGATAATTTCTGACGGATATAACGGAACTCCTTCCGGTTTTGAAAATATTTGTGAAGATGAAAACAATAATACCAAACCTTATGTTTTACATGCAGAAGCAAATGCTATAACAAAAGTTGCAAAATCAAATAATAGCAGTCACGGTGCAACGTTATATGTAACGACTTCTCCCTGTATGGAGTGTGCAAAACTCATCATACAATCAGGAATTAAACGCGTGGTTTATACGGACAGAAAAGAAACAAATGATGGGATACCATTGTTAGAACGCGCAAAAATTGAAGTGGTTCAAATTAAAATGTAAATATAACGCGGCTTTTCACGCTTAATTTAATGAAAAACAAACACCACATGAAAATGCAAAGAGAAAAAATAAAAATATATGGTCCGATAATTTTAGCAATCGTTTTAATAATCGGCATAATACTGGGCAATGTACTAAGCAAAAGTATATCATCAAAACAACCAACAGGCACTACAGAGCAAGGAAAGTTATCGAAAATTACAAACTATATAGAAAGAAACTATGTGGACACAGTAAACACCGACATACTGGTTGAATCAGCAATACCTGCAATGTTAAAGGAATTGGACCCTCATTCCGTTTATATTCCTGCAGGAAAAATGCAGCAAGCCAGTGATCCACTTGAGGGAAATTTTGATGGCATTGGTATTCAATTCAACATGCAAAAAGACACAATCATTGTAATCGATGCAATTAGTGGAGGCCCTTCTGAAATGGTCGGAATACAGCCCGGAGACAGGATTATTGAGGTTAATGACTCAACAGTAGCGGGCGTTGACATGCCAAGTTCAGATATAGTAAGCATGTTGAAAGGGGAAAGAGGAACCAAAGTTGATGTTAAAGTCAAAAGACAGGGTGAGCCAAACTTACTGGATTTCACAATCACACGGGATAAAATTCCTTATAACAGTGTAGATGTTGCCTACATGATAAATGAAAACATCGGTTACATAAAAATTAGCCGGTTTGCTAAAACAACAAAAAAAGAATTCCTGGAAGGACTGGAAAAACTGAAAGAGAAAGGTTTAAAAAAATTAATCATCGATGTAAGGACAAACAACGGTGGATATTTAAATGCTGCAACCGAGATAATAGATCAATTCTTAAAAAAAGGAAAACTTATTGTATACACAGAAGGGAAAAACAGCCCCAAGCAAGAAATAAGAGCAACCAGAGAAGGAATGGCTCACGATCTGGATGTTGCTGTAATGATTGATGAATGGTCAGCTTCAGCCAGTGAAATTATGGCCGGGGCGATACAGGATAACGACAGAGGAACTATTGTAGGAAGAAGATCTTTCGGCAAAGGGCTTGTCCAGGAACAGACAAAATTATCTGATGGTTCGGCAATTCGTCTTACAGTTGCCCGGTACTATACACCAACCGGCAGATCTATTCAAAAACCCTATGAAAAAGGTCGTCAGGATTATGCCAAAGATATTCAAGAACGCTATGAGCAAGGCGAATTTTTTCATGTTGATAGTATCGACTTTGCCGATTCACTGAAATACAATACTCCCGAAGGTGATACTGTATATGGAGGAGGTGGAATTATGCCTGACTATTTTATCCCTGCCGATACTACAAACAACTCTAAATTCATGAACAAAGTCACGAACAAGGGACTTATCTATGAATTTGCTTTTAATTATGCAGATCAGCATAGAAAAAAGCTGGAACATTTCGAAACCCCGGAAGAAATAGATAAGTATTTAGAAACAGAGGATATATATACCCAATTTCTGAATTATGTTCATAATCACAATATTTCGAAGGATATAGAAGGTGATGTGAAATCAAAAAAGACGATCAACACCAGGGTGAAAGCTTACATAGCAAGAAACATTTTAAATAATGAAGGTTATTATCCCATTATTAAGAATATAGACAACACTCTGCAAAAAACAATTAGTATAATGGAGGATAATGACCTGCAAAAATAACTTTTGAAACCAGCTAAAAACGACTAAATCTCTTTCCATGGCATAGCTGCAGCACCTACCATAGCTCCATCCGTATCATTAAGGGATGAGAGATATAAATCAACTTTATTCTTAAATGTGTTCATCAGATAATGCTCCATGTAATACTTTGTGGGTTTCAGAATCAAGTCTCCCGCATTTGCCAGCCCACCATAAAAGAAAATAGCCTGAGGGCTAATATGTGCTATTGTATCAGCAAGTTTGGCTCCCAAGATTTTGCCTGTTAATTCAAACGCTTCCCGGGCAATCGTATCACCCTGCGAGGCGGCTTTGTAAATATCCTCTGATGTCATCTCATTAAAGGTAACGTTCCTTAGTTGACTATCATCTAAGCGCTCCGACAATAATTCAAACAAAGTTCGTCGAATACCATTTGCTGACACGTATGTTTCTAAACATCCTTTCTGTCCACATGCACACTGCCTGCCCTTGTCAAAGTAAACCATTGTATGACCGAGTTCACCGGCAAATCCGTCATGTCCATAAACCAAATCACCATTAACCACCAAGCCGCTTCCAAGTCCTGTACCTAAAGTCAAAATGACAAAATCTTTGAGACCTTTTGCCCCGCCAAACATCATCTCTCCAATTGCTGCTGCATTGGCATCATTTGTCAGCACAACCGGCAAATTAAAATGATCCTTAAAATAATCTGACAGAGGTATAATTCCTTTCCATCTTAAATTTGGAGGATATTCGATGGTTCCTTGTATTATATTTCCATTGGGAGCACCAATGCCAATGCCTTTCAACTGAAAGGTTTTAAATTGCGTGTTAAGTTTGTCTTCTATATTATTAGCAATAAATTTCACAAACTCTCTTGGATCATCATAATCCGTAGTTCTTAGTTTTTCGCTGAACAGCACTTCCCCCTCTTTGTTAACCAACCCAAATACACTGTTTGTGCCACCGATGTCAACACCTAACGTAATTTCTTTCATAACCAATATTTTTTTGTATTACACCAAAAATTTTATAAAATCATCTAAGGCGAACAATGCCTTTTCTTTTTCTTCAATAAAACCTATATGACCAGAGTTTTCAAGAGTCAGCAGACTGCCTTTTTCCGGCAAAACAACATTTGGAATAACTTGCTCGTAATTGATATAGTTATCTTTCATCCCTGAACTTTGTAATTAAGGGTTTTATTCATGAATTCTGTTTGTTGCATAGGGCTTTGATTTTATTTTATAAACAATATCTTTTCTATGTGTGTTTTTGAACCATCTTCATTTGTTATAAAAACCAAATATACCCCACTACTGACTTTCCGGCCGGACAAATCTTTGCCTTGCCATATTGCCTGTCCGCCCTCGGAAACAGTCTCATATACCAAATTGCCACTGATATCTGTTATTTTCACATTCACATCATCAATCAACCCTGTAATCGTAATTGGCCCTTCATAATCAGGTTTTACAGGGTTTGGAAAAACATAAGCATCCTCAAAATTATCTTTAGACTCGTTTGCCTCTGTTCGATATGAAATTACTCCTTTCGAAGTAACAATAAAAAGCTCTCCGCTCTTTTCTTCTAATTCAATGTCAACTACTTCATCAGACAACAAAGGGCTGTTTTCTTCGGAAAAATGGTGCAGCATTCTATCTCCATCTTCCGAAAACAAAAAAATTCCTGCCCTTTTTGTTGCAAACCATTTTCGATTACCCGGATCAACTACTATATCAGTCACTGTATGATCTCTTAATAAGTAATCAGAGTCTCCACCTTCTGAGATTCTAACTCTTGCCGGTTGAAATGAATCCTCCTGAAAAAAACCGGCGGGGCTGGTTTCCACAAGAATGCCGGCTTCAGTGGCAAGCCAGATATAACCCTTTAAGTCTTCAGCAATTGCGAAAATGTCATCATTCTTGTGGTCATAATAACTCCCATTCTTATCAACCGGTTTCTTGATTTCCACAACATCATCCTCTGTGTTTCCAGGAGTGCTGTTGTCATCAATCACAAAAACGGACTTCTTCTGAGGCAGGAATCCCCATTTGAATCCATTTTCCGTGGAAATCATTTCTCCGATCAATTCGTTTTCAAGCAAGTCATATTCATGCTTTATCCATTCACCATCAGCAGTTTTTACAACAACAGGATGCCGGGTTTGCTGATTAATCATCCATAAACTTTTCTCCTCATCAAAAAACAGATTACGAACTCTAATATCACCGGAATTACCAGTAGCAAGAGCACTATTTGACTCATCATAAACATCTACAGGATCAAATTCATCTAATTCAACCAGTCCGTCTCCCCAGGAACCAGCGTATCTCCGGGAACCATCACCAGGGTCAAAAACCAGTGAGGTCAGATCTTCAATATTACTTAATTCGTAGTTTTTCCACTTTTTTTCCCTAAAACGTGACAATTGAGCCGGCAGATCATTTTTCTCAAAGTTTCCATTATATCCACCTCCGACAAGAAAAACAGACCCATTTGAGCTCTTAACACGAAACATGTCATTTCTGGGTGGCCCTTTTTTCCTGAATGATTGAAACTGGCCGTCTGAACTTCTTTCTATAAGCCCCAACTCAGAATCTCCAATCCATAACGAAGATTTCTCTCTGTAAACGGTTAAGGGATTTAGGCTCCCCTGGTTTGTTTCTTCAATTGTTTCAATTTTGGAAAACTGCAAATTATATATATTAACGGCATTATTTGATGTTATATATAATTTCCCTTCAGCGGAATAAACCTCATCTACTTGTTCTGCGGCGTCTGTAATTAACTGCTCATTAGAATTATTCTCTATGGCATAAACTTTATCTTTGCCTTGTTCGTTGTGGTAATTTACGATTATTTTATCATCAAAAACAGCTATTGAATTGAATGGTTGATCAAATTCAGCCAGAAAGTCCATTCTTGACCAACTCGAGGGTTTTGACAATATAGAATTCCGCTCTGCAAAGTAGACTCCCTGGTTGGTTGCTGCATAAATATAATTGCTATTAGATGCTATTTCAAAAACCGGGATAATTTGTCCTTCTTGCACATTGTAAGTATCTCCAAACCTTTCTGTTTGCGGAAAAAACTCAACAATTCCAAAATCTGTAGCGAGCAGGATTCCGTCCTCAAAATCCATTATCTGGTTTATGGATTTCTGATTGTGATATGTTTGTTCGTAAATCTGGGAGTAATTTGTAATATCATCATTTTTCAGACCATCAAGATTACCTGTATTATAACCAATAAACAACATTTCATTAGCCTGAGAATAGTAAATTTCACTGATATTGGCTTCCGTTAAACCATTGACTGTTGACAGGGTTTGTAAATTATTGCTCTCCCTGCGGTAAACCTGAATCCCACGCTTAGAAGCTGCATAAACGGCATCAGGTGAGTTTGCAATAGAAATAATTTGATTATATGATATGTGTGATCTCCATTCCCCGATTCCTACCTGGGAAAAAACTTTTCCGGAAAATACAGTTGAGAAACAAACAATTGTAAAAATAAAAATGCTCGCCTGGCTCTTCATAAGACTGTTTATTAGAAAGTATAGTTCGTCATAAGGTAGTTTGTTAGTTTTTTAATTGCCTTACTTCTATGACTAATGTTATTTTTCTCGTCCAAAGGCATTTCAGCAAATGTAATCTCATAACCATCAGGCTTAAAGACCGGATCATAACCAAACCCTTTCTCCCCTCTCAGATCATCGATTATTTCACCATCAACAATACCCTCAAAACGCTTTTCAGTATCATTTATTATCAATGAAATAACCGTCCTGAAACGAGCCTTCCGGTTTTGTTTGTCTTTCATTTCCCTGAGTAGTTTATTGATATTGTCCATAGGATTTTTAGCGTTTCCGGCATATCTGGCAGAATATACTCCCGGCAAACCATCCAGGGCATCAACCTCGAGCCCGGTGTCATCAGCAAAACAGTTCAGCCCGTAATGATCGAATACATATTTGGCCTTCTGATAAGCATTTCCTTCCAAAGTATCTTTTTCTTCCGGCAAATCAACATCACACCCTATATCTTTAAGACTCAACAGAGTTACATAATCTCCCACCAAGGTGTTTATTTCATGAACTTTGTGGAGGTTGTTGGTTGCAAAAACTAATTTCATTAGGATATTGTTTTATTGTTCTATTGTGGCATTGTTAGATTGTCACTAAAATTAAGAAAAAATTACTCTTTTCCTGTTTTTTGTCTAAAAGTATTAGTATATTTTATCCATAGGCTTTTGTCTAAAACCTGTGGATGAGGGTTTTACCAGAAAGTGCAATTAATACGGTTCGTATAAAAATACAAATCAGAAAAATCAATAAATAAAAAGCCTCTCATAAACAACATAATAAAACAGTTAAAAATCCTCAAAACAAAACTTCTATCGGAAAGTACTTACTTTAGAAAGTTTGGAAGGATTAATAACCATAACAGGTATTGCTTCCTGATTGGCAATTATGTACTGTTCATGGGCCCCCAGCATATAATCAGTCATGGAAATATATTTTGTCGTAACGATCAAAATAAGATCGGCATTAACTTTCTTTGCAAAATGAAGTGTTTCCTGCGAAAAAGGCTTATCACCTTCAGCCATGTGCAGCTCATAGGGGATGTTTCGATTATCCAGATAGTTTTTACAGAACGCAATATTAGCTTTTGTTTTCTGTATAAAACTTGAATCAGTAAAATTTGGCTTTAATATATAAAACTGAGAGCCATAAAATTGCTGCAGATAACTTACCCAATTTAGCTTTTCTTTGGCTTCTGATTTAAAATCAATTGGTAAAACCACCTTTTTAAATTCTGACTTGTTTGGTGGATCCTGAACAACTATAAAAGGCACCTTAGAATTAATAATAACTTTCAAAGCCCAGCTGCCCGTAATTTTCTGCATGCCTTTCATGCCATGAGTTCCCATAATCACCAGCTCTGCATCTTTTTCCCCTGCATAATCACCAATATCACTAAATATCTTACCCACTACTACATCAGCATCAATTTGTTTATCGTATTTCTCCGTTTTTTCTTTAGCTATTTTCTGCAAGTCAGAAAGCAACGATTCCTTTTCGCTTTTTTTCTTTACGATATGCAACAGAGTAATTGGTTTATTGATTTTATGAGATACCCTGACAGCATATTTTAATGCGTTTTCAGCCACCTCAGTAAAATCCCACGGTATAATTATTGGTCCTTTTCCTATTTTCATTTTATCTTGTTTTCAATTTAGAAATATATTTGGTATATTTTTACCAATTTTACAAAGACCAGTATAACACATTTTTCCCAAAAATTCAAATGAAATACAAATATTTCAAAATACTTTCTCTTATATCAGGCTTGTTGCTATCAACAATATTACTTAGCGGACAGGGGGAAAGCCTTACAAAAGGCGCTCCTTATATCCAAAAAATTCATTTAGATAAATTCGGTATCGAAAATAAAAACTTATTCATTACCCAAGACACCAATGGCATAATAATTATCGGTAATTCAAATGGAATTCTTCAATATAACGGATCCAAGTGGAATCTGACAGAAACCAAAGGCCTGCCGGTCGTAACTCAAAACAACAACGGAGATATTCTTGTTGGTGAATATGGAGATATTGGAATTTTAAAACATAAAAAATCTAAAACTGAAATCGTTTCCCTATTCGATTCTTTATCTGTTGAAAATATCTATAAAAAAATAAATCAAATTGTTCCTGACGAAAACAAAATATATTTTTCTACAGATACCCGGCTCTATTCTTTAACAAAATCAGGCCTTACTGAGATAGTGAAACACCCAAATATTAAAATCTTCAAAAATGGCGGAGTATATGTTTTCCTTGAAGAAAAAGGATTATACAAATTGGTTGAAAACGAACTAACGAAAATATTCAATGCTGAACAAATCGATGGCAAAATCCAATATCTTATCAGATGGAACAAGCAAATCTTGTTTTCAACATCAAAAAACCTCCTATATTCTTTTAAGGATAATAAGCTGAATAAATTTAACACTGAAGCAACAGAATACCTGTTCACACACAACATAAGCGATATAACTAAAATTGACACCAACTCACTGGCCATCGGAACCCATTCCGGCGGTATAGTTTTATTAAATAAAGCCGGAAAAATAGTTAATGTACTGAACAAGAACACAAATCTGTTCGATGTTCAGATCAACAAACTCTTTCTGGATACAAACCTTAATTTATGGGCACTTCATAATGACGGTTTAAGCCGGATTGAATTATCGACAGGAATCAGCTATTTTAGTGATAAAAATGGAATAGAAGGAAATGTACATAGTATTAAAAAACACAACAACCTTCTTTATATTGCCACTTCTCAGGGCATTTATTACCTGATCGAAGACGATAAAAAGATCTATCAATCAACTCAATTTAAAAAAATTAAGGGATTAAATGCCAATTGCTATAAATTCCATGTGTTTGATAACAAGCTTATTACCATAACCGACAAAGGTGCTTATTTTATTAAAAACGGACAAGCTTCCCTGTTCAATAATAAATTTAAAGATTCTTATACCACTTCTCACAATTTCAAATCAAAAAAGAAATATTTCATTATTGGTGGCTATAACGGACTTTTTCTGGTCGAGTATGCTAACGGAAGGTTCATTCATAAAGGAAAGTTTCCAAAAATAGATAATCAAGTTACCAGTATTACAGAAGATGAGGAAGGTCATTTATGGGTTTCAGCAAAAAGAAAAGGCATCTACAGGATCTCATCATTTAGTGATAACCTTCGACAGATTGATTATAAATATTATCCACGCAAAGCGATTTCAAAGAAAGAACCGGCCTGGATTGAATTATATTCGACTTCAAGCGGGATTTTATTTTCGACTTCTGAGGGTCTATACAGATTTAACAATCAAAAAGATGATTTTTATAAAGATACAATATTATCAGAAGAACAGGATAGCAAATGGATTTTCCCAATAGTTGAAGACAAGGAAAAAAATTTATGGTTCAATATTGTAACTCAGAAAAACAATTCCAAAGACAAGCTTGTTGTAAAAAAGAAAAACAAAAAAAGCCCACAAAAAACCATTCATTTATCGTTAAACCGGATAAAAAACTTTCACATAAAAACCATACAACCGGAAAGTGAAGACATCGTCTGGTTTGGAGGCCCGGATGGAGTAGTAAAAATAGATTTTAACCAACTCAAAGAGGAAACAACCTCTTTTAAAACTTTAATCTCAAAAGTTAAAATAAACAAGGATTCGATTATTGCATTTAACCTCACAGGGAATAATCAGAAAAAAACACCACAGATAAGGCATTCATCCAACAATGTAAACTTTGAGTTTTCAGCTACCCACTACATCAGTGAAAATGAAATTTTATTCAGCACGTTTCTGGAAGGTTACGATTATAGTTGGAGTGACTGGACTACACAAAACTTTAAAGAATATACCAATCTTTCCAAAGGAAATTATACCTTCAAAGTGAAAACAAAAGACATATACGGAAATATATCTTCTCCCGCTACCTATAGCTTTTCTGTAAAGCCACCTATCTATCAAACATGGTATGCTTACTTAATATATTTTATTTTTATTGCTTTGATCCTGTTCATTCTATTTAAATGGAGATCCTATTTCTTTGCCAAAGAAAAATTCAAGCTTGAAAATATTATCAATGAAAGGACGGAAGATGTGCTGCTTCAAAAAGAAAAAACCGACAGGCTGATTGAACGATTGCTACCCAGGGAGACGGTGAGCGAGTTGAAATCAGGTCGAAAAGCAGGCCCTTACCACTACAACATGGCAACAGTTCTTTTTGGCGACATACAGGGTTTTACAAAAATCACTGAAAACCTGGAGAAGGTTAACGCCACACATCTTTTAGATAAGCTGGATAATTTCTTCCTGGAATTTGACAGCATAGTTGAGAAACACAACATAGAAAAAATCAAAACAATTGGCGATGCTTATATGTGTGCAGGCGGTATTCCGAATGAAAATCATACCAACCCAATAGAAGTTGTTGTAGCCGCCATGGAAATGCAAAACTACATGAAACAACTGAAAAAGGAATCGGACGAAATGTCTGATATCTGGGACCTTCGAATCGGAATTGACACCGGGCCAATAATTGCCGGTGTAATTGGAAGAAGCAAAGCAAATTACGACATCTGGGGATCAACGGTTAATATGGCAAGCCGAATGGAGGCATCCGGAGACCCGGGCAAGATAAACATTACAGGAAACACATTCATGCTGGTGAAAGATTTCTTCATTTGTAAGTACAGGGGAAAAATGCCTGTCAAAAACAAAGGAGAAATAGATATGTATTTCATCGAAGGGTTTAAACCAAATTTTGCCGAGGATCTGCGTGGTCTTAGACCCAATAAGGAATTTGACGTAAACCTTCAATTGCTTCGGTTCAATGACATAGAAGAGATGATTCTTGAAAAAATGGAAAAAGGGCTGCCAAAAGAATTGGTATATCACAATATAAAGCATACAATTGATGTCGTCACCCAGGTTGAATTAATTGGTAAGGCAGAAAACGTCAGTACAGAAGACATTTTGCTTCTTAAAACTGCAGCGCTTTTTCATGATCTGGGGCACATAAGCACTTATGAGAATCACGAGAATGAAGGCGTAAAAATAGCTCAGAAAATACTCCCTGATTTCGGTTATACAGAAAAACAAATTTCAAAAATTGTGGAGCTCATCCTTGCTACAGAAATGCCTCCCCAACCGAAAGATCACCTTGAGAAAATTATTTGCGATGCAGACCTCGATTATCTGGGAAGAGAAGATTTTGTTCCCGTAGCTTACAACCTATATAGAGAATTAAGAAATATGAACAAAATCAACTCCTTTGACGAATGGAAAAAAATTCAAATCGATTTTATCAAACAACACTCTTATTTTACCGAAACAGCTCAACAACTTAGAGAAGTGAATAAACAAAAACAGTTGGAAAAAATCATGAATGAGATGAATTTCGAAGAGGAAAAAAAAGCCAGAGAAAATAATACCAACGAAACGACAGACGAAGACGAATCAGATGAAGAAAAGTGAAGTTGGGTGAGTTAATTAAATAGGCACGTTCACGTTCAGAAGCAGAAGATAAATTCAGAAAAACAGGAGTTAATTGAGTTGATTGAGTTAACTAAGTGGAGAAAGTGGTCTTGGTTTACTTATTCAATCTATGCAGTTTCAGAAGTAC
>JBNJFT010000007.1:30199-31324 GCA_051747065.1 Bacteroidota bacterium
GGCAGGCAGAATACGATAAAGCTAACTATCAGCGAAATATAAAAAATTACATCTGGTATTTAAATGTGTTAATTAAAAGAATGAGCGTTTTATAAATTCTATTTGAAACTTTACCCTGCTTTTTAATCATTTTTGCATTTTTTGGGTTTTCACTTTACTTAATTTTGCTTTTAACTTACTGTATTTCAAAATATTACTTATTTATGAATGTGCCTGTTAATTTGCTTATGAGCAAGCAATGGACTTGGCAATCGGCAACAGCAGAAAAATCAGCATGTTACTCAGATATTAAAATGAAACAATAGAACAATACCATAATCTTACAAAACCTCCAGTCGCGCAAGATACCCATTGTGTTTACGGACATTAAAGACAGAATTATCCTCAAAAATCAAATACTGCCCTTTTATTCCGATTAACTTCCCACTATACTGCTTAACCTTATCAAAACTCATGCTTTTAACCTTTTGGGGGAAGGACTCCACCGGGTATTTAATATGTGTTATCTCATTTTCTCCGAACAAATACTTTTGCAATTCAGCAGTTAGATTTTTTGACGCTTTTTCCTTTTCTTCGAGTAAATCAACAGGGTTTTTCACCTGATTTTTCAACATTTGCTGCCAGTTGGTTTTGTCTCCCATATATTGCTTCAAATCAACTTCAATCAAGCCTGCTATATATCTGTTGGGCGTTTTTGCCAGTTTTATTGCCTCATGTGCTCCCTGGTCCATCCACCTCGTTGGTATCTGATTATGCCGGGTGACTCCTACTTTCAATCCACTTGAAACAGCCAGGTAAACGTAATGATCGATCAGGCAATGACTTTGTGACCATTCCAAATCTCTTGCAATTCCTTCATGAGCCTGGCATTTTTCCGGACTGACAATGCAAGGAGCTGTTTCGGGTGCATTCATAAAACAGGGATAGCAATAGCCCTGAAAAAAGGACTTACTTGTTTTCCTTCCACAGCGTATACAATTAATCTGATCCAGGTAAGTGAGCTGTAGATCCCGACCGATAAGATCATTCATAAATACTTTTTCTGAGCCGATGTTTAAATAATATTGAACAACGTCACTCAACTCTGTTGACATTTTTAACAAATTGCCTTCTGACTTCATTCGT
>JBNJFT010000008.1:0-1272 GCA_051747065.1 Bacteroidota bacterium
CGCCACTATTCATTAGCCAAAATTTGTATATTTGGACTTCAAAAAATAAAATATAACAGTTATGAGATATATCCGAAACATCAGCCGAATCATTGTTGGAATTGTCTTTGTTTTTTCTGGTTTTGTCAAAGGAATTGATCCATTAGGCTCAACTTATAAATTTGGTGATTATTTTACAGCATTTGGTCTTGAATCATTGGAACCATTGGCTTTTCCCCTGGCAATTATTCTGAGTACATTCGAATTTATAGTTGGATTTGCCCTTATCTTCAACATAAAAACAAAAATCAATTCATGGATTGTTCTGATTTTCATGGGCTTTTTCACTTTACTCACCTTGTATCTTGCAATTGAAAATCCTGTGTCTGATTGTGGATGTTTTGGTGATGCTATCATAATGACCAATTGGGAAACGTTTTATAAGAATGTTATAATATTGATACCTACCCTGATAATTTTCAGATACAGAGATTCCTTCAGGTCTCCATACAGCGAAGAGAAACAGTTTGGGGTACTTGCGATTGGTATAGCTCTGATGCTTTCTGTTACATTTTACTGTTATCAACATTTGCCAATATTTGACTTCAGACCTTATAATGTTGGAACACATATTCCTGAAAAAATGGAGATACCGGAAGGAGCGCCTCAGCCTGAATATGAGACGGTATTAAAGTACGAAAAAGACGATGAAATTAAGGAATTTACGATGGACAGCCTTCCTGATTCCACATGGCAATGGGTTGAAACAAAAAACGTTAAGGTAAAAGAAGGTTACAAGCCTCCAATTCAGGATTTCTCAATTTCCACCCTGGATGGCGAAGATATCACAGACATCATCTTAGACCAAAATAAATTCACGTTCATCCTTATAGCTCACACCTTAGAAACAGCCTCTGATAAAAACATTGAGGATATTAAAAAACTTGCTGACTATTGTCTGAACAATGAAAACTGCTCCTTTATCTCTCTTACATCTTCCTTAGAAAAAGACATCGAAAATTATAAGGAAAAGTATGATATAAATTTCAAATTTTATAACGCAGATGAAATCACTTTAAAAACAATCATTCGGTCAAATCCCGGATTACTATTATTGAAAAAAGGAACAATTCTGGACAAATGGCATCATAATGATATTCCTTCAGCCAAAAAAGCCTCAGAAGAATATCTTAAAAACCCGGAATATCAAAAACAGAATGAAAAGAATGAAAATACCCCGGAAGAAGAGATCAGCTCATAAGTTGGGAGTTGATTGAGTTGATTGAGTTGATT
>JBNJFT010000008.1:1372-9567 GCA_051747065.1 Bacteroidota bacterium
AAACCCGGAATATCAAAAACAGAATGAAAAGAATGAAAATACCCCGGAAGAAGAGATCAGCTCATAAGTTGGGAGTTGATTGAGTTGATTGAGTTGATTGAGTTGATTGAGTTAATTGAGTTGATTGAGTTAATTGAGTTGAATGAGTTGATTAAGTTGAATGAGTTGAATGAGTTAATTGAGTTGATTAAGTTGAATGAGTTGAATGAGTTGATTGAGTTAATTAAGTTAAGTGTATTGAGTGAATGAGAGAGAGGAGACTTGTATTACTTATAAAACCTGGTTAACTGAACTAACTAAATAAAGTATATCAAATAAAACAAGCTGCCCCAATGATGAGTTTTCTTATCAAACGAATATTGTATGCATTTCTGATTCTATGGGGAGTCGTTACCGTCATATTTCTTCTTTTCAATGTGCTGCCGGGAGATCCGGCAAGAATGCTTATGGGACAAAGGTCAGATGTGGCTTCGCTGGAAGCGATAAGGGAAGACCTGGGATTAAACAGATCCACAGGGGAACAATACCTAATGTATTTAAATGACCTTTCTCCTCTATCTGTTCATTCCGTTGATTCATCAAGTTTTTTCTACCTTGACCAGGCAAAATACGCCCCTTATAATACTCTTTTCCGAACGGGAAAAAAAGAAATCGTATTCAAAACCCCTTATCTCAGGAGGTCCTACCAGAGTAAAAAAGATGTTTCAACCATAATCGGAAATACAATACCCAATACGTTCATCCTTGCTTTTTCTTCTATCGTTTTCGCTTCATTAACAGGCATCTTTCTCGGAATCATTGCGGCGATAAAAAAAGATTCCTTATTTGACAGGCTTTCCATTTTTTTCTCTGCCTTCGGAATGTCACTCCCCTCTTTTTTTGCTGCTATTATAATTGCCTGGATATTTGCTTTTTTACTTAGCGATTATACAGGATTAAATTTAACCGGGAACCTTTATGAAATGGATGATTTCGGTGAAGGCGTACACCTGCGTCTTAAAAACCTGATATTACCTGCGCTAACATTGGGGATTAGACCCTTAGCTATTGTAATTCAACTTTCCAGAAATTCTATGCTGGAAGTTCTTTCTCAGGATTACATTACCACTGCGCGGGCAAAAGGATTAAAATACTCACGGATTTTATTTAAACATGCCCTTCGCAATGCCTTAAATCCGGTTATTACTGCTGTATCCGGCTGGTTCGCCAGTTTAATGGCCGGAATAGTATTTGTAGAATACATATTTGGCTGGAAAGGTTTGGGTTATGTCATAGTGGATGCTTTAAATCAATATGATCTCCCGGTTGTAATGGGATCGGTATTAACCATTGCCGTATTTTTTATTATCATCAATGTTCTGGTGGATATTTCTTATGCCATTCTAGACCCGAGAGTCCGGCTCAGTTAATATCAATTTAGCGGACTAAGCAGAATTATCATTTTTTTATAGTTTATTGTTGATATTTTCGTAAATTAGACCTGTTGTCAAAACAAAAAACCGATAACTATGAGATCAAAAATTGTAGCAGGGAACTGGAAAATGAACCAAACACTCACAGAAGGAAAAAATTTAGCTCAAACCATAAAAGACCAAGAAAAAGAAATACCTGAAGATGTAAAAACAATTGTTATACCTCCTTTCATCCACTTATCTGAAATCAGTAAAATTCTTGACGCATCATCTATAAAACTTGGGGCACAAAATTGTGCAGACGAAGAAAAAGGGGCTTACACCGGTGAAGTATCCGCCCAAATGATCCAATCTACAGGGGCACAATATGTCATCATTGGACACTCCGAAAGAAGAGCCTATTTTCACGAAGATGACAAAACTTTATTAAAAAAATTAAAACTTGCAATTAAGCACGATCTCTACCCTATTTTATGCTGTGGAGAAAGCCTGAGGGATCGTGAAGAAAACCAACATTTTGAAGTAGTAACAAAACAATTGAATAACAGCATATTTGAGTTAGAACCCCTGGCTTTCAGCAGAGTTATTATTGCATACGAACCGGTTTGGGCTATAGGTACCGGAAAAACAGCAACGCCTGAAATAGCTCAGGAAATGCATAATCACATAAGAAATTTAGTTCAGGAGAATTACACAGAGCAAGCGGCAAAAGAAAAAGTAATATTATACGGAGGAAGCTGCAAACCTTCCAACGCCGGGGAACTCTTCCAACAACCTGACATTGACGGCGGACTAATAGGCGGAGCATCCTTAAAGCCTGACGATTTCATTGAAATCAGTAAATCATTTCCAAAAACCTAAACCTATGGATACAATCGAAGTTCAATGTACGATTCATCATAACAACCAGGAAAAAAGGCAAATATCTGACATCCTTGTAGCTCAGTTGGCAGAGTTAGGTTATTACAGCTTTATCGATACCGATGAAGGAATTAAAGCCTATATTGAAGAGAAAAACTTTGACCATAACGACATCATCTGCCTTCCTATTAGCCCTATTTTTCAAGATATATTGGAGGTAAACTACAGAGCAATCAAAAATAAGAATTGGAATGAAGAGTGGGAAAAAAATTTCTCTCCTGTTAAAATAAACGACCAGTGCATTGTCCGTGCTCCTTTTCATGAAACCGACAAAAATTACCCCCATGAAATAATAATAGAACCCAAAATGTCCTTTGGAACGGGCCATCATGCCACAACCAACCTTATGATCCAGGAACTGCTCCCGATTAAATTAAAAAATCTGAAAATTTTAGATATAGGGTGTGGAACAGGTATCCTTTCCATATTAGCCTCTCAGAAAAATGCAAAGGAGATATGGGCAATCGATAATGACGAATGGGCTTACAATAATACCACCGAAAACATTAAAAAGAATAATGCTGAAGATGTAAACGTAATCCACGGAGACGCCAAATCAATACCGAAGAATCTACAATTTGACCTTATTCTTGCAAATATCAACAGGAATATTCTGTTAAAAGACATCCCGGCATACGCTCAGCACCTTAAAAACAAAGGGACTCTGATTATAAGCGGAATTTATACAAACGATCTGAAAAAAATCATTGATAAAGCAAAAAATCACAAACTCTCTTTGAAACATCACAATGAACAAAATAGTTGGATTGCTGCTCGTTTTATAAAAAATTCTTCCTGAATTATTTCCTTGATTTTATAAACAGCATAACCTGAATTATTTATGCGTTAATATTAGTGCAGATGAATAATTCAGGATTAATAAAAACAGATATTAATTCCGTTTTCAACTCCGGTTTTTTCATTAATTTTATATCCATAATACAAAGAGAGAATTATGAGATCATTTAAACTCCTTCAGAACCTTACTGTTATACTTGTAATCTTTATCGTTTCCAAACCCTTTGAAGCTCATTCACAATCAATTGACGAATTTCCGGAAGATTCAGCAAAATATGCAGAAACCCTCACAGAATTTCTCGAAAAGAGGATAAAAGAATCCAATGAAGCACTAGTCGAAGATTTCATCAAATACTGGTCTACCGGTAAATTTACGCCGCAAAGGCGTGACAGTATAGTAAAAGTAAGCAATATGCTACTCCATAACCGGGGAAAACGTGAACCTCATTTCACAAAAATGATGAACTTTTTTATCGAATTGAACGACACTCAATTTGATTCCCTGTATTTTGACATATGGATGAAAGGATTTAGACATGCCATGGGGTTTAAGAGAAGCAAACTGAAGAGAACAATGAATTATCTGGATTTTACATTACATTTTATTGACAAAAATGCCCTTAATATTGCAAACACAAGAAATTGGTATTCAACAAGTGAAGATTACAAATTTCATTACGACTCAACCATAAAAATCACCTATAAAAATACCACCTTAAAATGTAAACTACGGAATGACAGTATTCAAATTTTCAATACTCAGGGGACGTACTATCCCTTTTCCAAAAACTGGAAAGGAAAGAAAGGAAAAGTGACCTGGGAAAGAGCCGGTTATAGCCCTGAAAACATTTACGCCGTTCTAAACGATTACAAACTTAATATGCAGAAGGCATCATATACTGCAGATTCCGTAGAATTTATCAACAAACTTTATTTTGATGAACCCGTGTTTGGAAAACTCGAAGACCATCTGGTGCATGTAATCAAGCCACAAGATGCAATATATCCGGAATTTAAATCCTATAAAAAAATCTTTGAACTTAAAGATATATACGAAAACATGGATTTTACAGGTGGTTTTGTAATGAAAGGTGCCCAATTCATAGGAAGCGGAGGGGAAAATAAAGATGCCATACTTAAAGTCCATAGAAACGGACAAACTTTTATGACAGCCAGATCACAGACCTTCGTCCTGAAAAAGGAAGATGCCGTCTCGAGGAAAGCGGAAATTAGCATTCATCTTAAGCAAGACTCTATATATCATACAGGTATACAATTCACCTATAATGTCAATTCTCATGAAATCGAACTAACTCCGAATGAAAATCTACTATCTGAAAGTGTTTATTATGATACATATCACCAAATTTCAATGAAACTGGACAGGTTATTGTGGAATACAAAAGAGGATACAATACACTTTACCTATTCCAGAAATTCAAGTGAAGGTACAGCAACCTTCACTTCTATGAACTATTTCACTCTCAAAAAATGGTTAAAACTCGAAATGAGAGATGACATTCACCCTTTAATCGGAATAAGAAACTTTTATAACAAGATCGATAGTAGAAGATTCCATGTAGGCGACTATGCAAAGTATGCAAAAAAGCCTACCAATCAAGTGGAACAAAGACTTATGAAATTAGCTCTTGACGGCTTTATCTTTTACGATCTTGATAATGACACAATTACTATAAACGACAAATTATTTGATTTTATAAAATCCCGAATTGATAAAATCGATTATGACGTAATTAATCTGCAGTCTACCACTGAAGCACCTACACACAACGGGATATTAGATCTGAAGACAATGGACTTAAAAATAAATGGTGTCCCTCGAGTTCAAGTAAGTGATTCCCAGAATGTAATAATATATCCTGAAAACAAACAAATCGTTATGGGGAAAAACCGGGATTTTGAATTTGGAGGAGTAGTAGAAGCCGGACTCTTTAGCTACTTCGGAGATGATTTTGACTTTGATTACGAGAATTTCAAAATTACTTTAGATAATATTGATTCACTCAACATGAAATTTCAAACTGATGAAAAGAACATGTACGGAAGAGCTGTCCTCCAAACTATCGAGAATACAATTGAAGACCTTAGCGGAGATATTTTCATAGATAAACCAGACAATAAATCCGGAAAAGAAAACTATCCCAAATACCCCATCTTTGAAAGCAAGCAAAAGTCTTATGTATATTACGATGATTTATTTAACGGGCCCTACGAAAAAGAAAATTTCTATTTTGAATTAGATACTTTTAAGATGGACAGCCTGGATAATTTCAAACCCGAAAATTTAAAATTTAAAGGTACATTCCATTCGGCAAATATTTTCCCACAATTCAGAGAAACCTTAATGCTTAGGGAAGACAACTCGCTAGGTTTAAAGAAAGAAACACCGGACTCAGGATTTCCTTTGTATGAAGGAAAAGGAAAATACTACAACACTATAGACATGAGTAATCGGGGACTTAGGGGAGAAGGCAAATTAACTTACCTCACTTCAGAAGCGGTTACGGACGATATATTATTCTTTCCTGACTCCACATCAATTCATGCAAACAAATTTAATATCAGCCAACAAACATCCGGAGTTGAATATCCAAAAGTAAACGGCAAGGGAATAAACATAAAATGGTATCCGCACGAAAATGTAATGCACACCGAACAAACCGACCAACCTTACACAATGTACAATGACAGCACAACAATGAAAGGGAAGCTTAAATTAAAACCAACCGGCCTTACAGGTAGAGGAAAGTTAGACCTTTCAAAAGCAATATTACGATCACAAAACTTTACATACGAATCCACATCGTTTGATGCAGACACAGCAAACTTTAAACTACGCACTCTTGACCATGAAGATTTTGCATTTCTGACAGATACTTTAAACGCACACATAGATTTCGATTATCAAAGAGGCAGATTTAGAACCATTGAGAATTATTCCATTTCAGAATTTCCCAAAAACAACTATTTAGGGTATATAAACAAATTTTCATGGAAAATGGATGAAAATGAACTGGAGGTTAAGTCCAAGCCTCAGCCAAAAACTACTTATGGGAAGACTCCGGAATTGGAAGCGCTTAAAGATGCCGATCTTCCTGGAGCTCTCTATTTATCGACCCATAAAGGACAGGATTCTTTACGATTTATTTCACCCGAGATGAACTATAAATTACAAGATAATACTATAAATGCCAAAGAAGTTGAATTTATAGCCCTGGCTGATGCGAGAATCCAACCCCATGAAGGCAAAGTTACAGTTGAAGAAGGCGCAAAAGTCAGGAAGCTTGAAGAAGCAGTGATTTTAACCGACACAGCAGACCAATATCATCGATTCTTCAATGCTGAAGTCCAAATCAAAAGTCGTTATGATTACACAGCGAATGGGGATTATGAGTACATCGACAAAAACGATTCATCTCAAATTATCTATTTCGAAAAAATCGGCGTAGACTCCTCTGTCAACACCTTTGCTGAAGGCACGATAACACAGCCAGACAGTTTTAAACTTAGTCCAAACTATGCATTTGCAGGAGATGTATTTATTAAGTCCCAACGGGAACTTATGCGTTTCAGGGGCGGAGCTCAAATATTCCACAATTGCCCTTCTGTCCCATCCAGGTACGTAAAATTTGAAACGATCATAAATCCAGACAATATATATATCCCTATTGGAGAACAAATAAGAGATATAAACAGAGAAAATATTTTTGCCGGACCCTTCATTACAATTGATACCACACACATATACTCATCCTTCTTATCACCAAGAAAAGATGCAAGCGATGAACAAATTGTAAGTGCTGACGGATATTTACACTTTAAAGAGAATTCCAACAACTATCTAATAGGAACCAGAGAAAAAATTAATAATCCCGATACCACAGGACCATTGCTAAAATTTGATAAAGAACATTGTTGGACAAGAGCGGAAGGAGAAATGAATTTGGGAGTTGATTATGGGAAAATGAAGATTAAACCGGTGGGCAAAATTTCACATAATATCAAAGAAGATGATATTACATTGGATCTCTCACTTCCGATAGATTTTCATTATAGCGAAGCTGCATTGGATACAATGATCAAAGATATAAAATCCAGAAAAAACCTTAAACATGTGGATCTAAGTTCCAATCAATACGAAAAAAACTTAAATGAATTGATGGGAATCGAAAAAGCATCCAACTATCTCAATGAGGCAAAATTGTTTGGCGATGATGAAATCGATATTCCTGAAGAGTTAAAACAAACAATCGTATTTTCTGATATAGATTTTCAATGGAACACCTCTACCGACTCATACATTGCACAAGACGATATAGGAATTGCTATGATCAACGGAGAGCCTATTAACAGGTATGTTGATGGTTACGTAGAAATTATTAAACAAACCCAGGGAGATAAAATATACATCTACCTGAAACTGGATGATGAGCGATTCTATTATTTCTATTATTTCAGAAAGATTATGAGAACATGGTCAGATAATAAAGACTTTCGTGCAGCCATCAAAGAAGTCCCTAATCGAAAACGAACCATACGTGATGGCTTTTGGATCTTCGGATCGATGGAGTTCAGATACATGCTTTCAACGGATAAAAGCTTTTCAAGATTTAAAAAACACAAACGCGAAGCAGAGCAAGAATTATTAAAACGAAAACAAGAAGAAGAAGAAGAAAGCAATTCTTCTGAAAAGGATAAGGAACAGGAAGAACAGGAAAAACAAGACGAGGGAACAAAAGAAGAACAGAGCGAAAATAAAAAACAAGAAGATTCAGAGAAAGAAAAAGAAACGGATGAATCAGAAGAAGAAGATAAATCCGACAAAAATCAGAAGAATCAGGACAAAGAAGAAAACTCTAAAAAGAAGGAAGAAGAAGACTCATCTGATATTTAGGAATAATATTCATCATTCGGGAACTGGTTTGATTTTGTTCATTAAGTTGAATTGAGTTGATTGAGTGGAGTAAGTTGAATAAGTGGGTTGAGTGGATTGATTCGGTTGTGTGAGAAGTAGACAAAGAATAAAAGAACGCATGCCTGGCT
>JBNJFT010000008.1:9667-30861 GCA_051747065.1 Bacteroidota bacterium
ATTGAGTTGATTGAGTGGAGTAAGTTGAATAAGTGGGTTGAGTGGATTGATTCGGTTGTGTGAGAAGTAGACAAAGAATAAAAGAACGCATGCCTGGCTTTGAAAAAAGTCTCCGCGGAAATAAATTTTTTAAAAACCACGAACATTGAACGTTAAACCTTGAACGTTCCAAACAACAAAAAACCCCTCAACACTGAAGTCAAGGGGCATTTGTTAGATTCTCCAGGTAGCGAGAGTGAGAATTGAACTCACGCCCTCAGCATTATGAATGCTGCGCTCTAACCGTCTGAGCTATCTCGCCATTGAATTGGATTGCAAATATAATATTTTATTATAATTTATATAAAAAATTTACAGGAATTTTATATATTGCAAAAAGAAACGCTGTTAATTAATAATCTACAGATAATTATATTTCTTAGACCTTTTATCGTTTCAATAAAATTTATAAAGAAACACCGGCTATCAAGCAGACTGAAAAAACAAGGTTAACTATGAAAGACAAAGTTCAATTAGAATACGCATTAAATGTTTCTCCAAATATCTTATTTACTCGTTTAAGCACACCCGATGGATTAGCCGAATGGTTTGCTGATGACATCAATGTGCAGAACAATATATATAAATTTTACTGGAGTGGAACAGAGCAAGATGCAGAACTACTTCATAAAAAAAACAATAAATATATTCGTTTCAAATGGGTAGAAGACGAAGAATTAGACAGCTTTTTTGAATTCAGAATAAACCAGGATGAATTAACAGGAGATGTAGCCCTTATCATAACTGACTTCGCAGAACCAGATGAAAAAGAAGATGTTACGGAACTATGGGATACACAAATTGGTGATCTAAAACACATTCTTGGAGTGAGTTAATATTTTATTTAGGGAAGCTGTAAGAAATTAGTTAATTTTGCGTTTGATAACAAAAAACGCAACCATTGAAGAAGCTACATAAATTTCTTTTTAAATCATTTATAGGCCCATTCCTTGTCACTTTCTTTATTGCCCTGTTTATACTTATCATGCAATTTTTATGGTTAAAAATTGATGAAATAGCAGGAAAAGGGCTTGAATGGTATGTAATCGCAGAATTACTCCTTTATTTCTCTGCAAGCCTTGTAACAATGGCATTACCTCTGGCAGTATTACTTTCTTCCATTATGACTTTCGGTAATCTGGGAGAACACTTTGAACTAACTGCCATAAAAGCCTCCGGAATACCCTTACAGAAATTTATGAGACCCTTAACCATATTCATTGTTCTCTTGTCTATCGGTGCGTTTTTCTATTCAAATCATGTAATACCATATGCAAACCTCAAGGCTTACTCTTTACTCCATGATATAAAAAAACAACGCGAAGAATTAAAAATACGTGAAGGTGTATTCTACAACGATATTGAAGATTACAGCATCAAGATCAAAAAGAAGAACGAAGAAACGAAATTGCTGAAGGGAATAATGATCTATAAAAATAGCGACAAGGGAAATGTTCAGACAACGGTTGCTGATTCTGGCTATATCCGTATGGCTGAAGATGGAACGAAACTATTAATAACGTTATTCAGCGGAGAAACCTATGAAGAAGTTGACAGCGAGGGACCAAAGAAAAGAAAGAAAGACAAAAACGAATATCCTTTTAGGGTACATCGATTTAAAGAACAAAATATGCTGCTCGACATAAAAGGATTTAATTTTACGCGAACAGATGAATCTCTTTTTAAAGACAGTTACCAAATGCTTAATATTAGTCAACTTCAAGAAAATATTGACTCTCTTGAGAAAAAATATACACAACATGCGGTTGATTTTTCACACAAGGTAAATTCCAACATTTTTGTAGAAAGAGAACTTAACGAAAAAGAACGAAAAGATAGTAAACAACAAAGAAAAATTCGGAATAAAGAAAAGCCGCAGCCAAAAGAACAATCGCAAAGTTCTTCTATAGATGCAGATAATAGTCAGAAGGATAACCTCAGTCAGAAAGGTAGCCTCTCAACTGCAAAAAAAACAAAAACTTCTCAAACAGATAACGGCAGGAAAAATGAAAATATCTTTTCTCCCGAAAAATTTTTAGATACAACTTCTACACGTCTCCGGAGTGAAATCATTAGTACTGCTCTCAATTATGCAAGAAAAAACAATAAAAGAATTTCCGGAAGAAGAAACAGTTTTGTACATAAACAAAAAAAAATCTACAAGCATCAAATAAAATATCATGACAAATTTAGATTAGCTGTAGCCTGCATTATTTTCTTCTTTATTGGAGCGCCCCTTGGTTCTATAATAAGAAAAGGAGGTTTAGGAACACCTATGGTAATTTCGGTAATTATGTTTATTCTATATTACATTATTTCGATGACAGGAGAAAATTTTGCAGAAGAAGGCTCTATCCTTCCTTCTGTAGGAATGTGGATTTCTACAGTTGTTTTCTTACCTATGGGTATATTTTTAACTTATAAAGCTACAAACGATTCTGTTATTCTTAATCCTGATACATACATTAAGTCAATCAAAAAAATACTTCAGTTTAAATTTTTAAAAAAAGAAGAATCTTAACTATAAACTGAAGCCTCAAAAACCCAATCACTGGTAGAAAAACAAAATCCATGGAATTAATATGGTAATCTAAGTAGTTATTGTAATTTTGTAGCTTTAAAATTTACTAGCATATATTCAATTTTTTATCAGACCATGGTCAATAAACAGAAAAATATATCAGGCTTTAATCTTAATACGATTGAGGAAGCACTGGAAGACATAAAAGAAGGAAAAATCATTATTGTTGTAGATGATGAAGATCGTGAAAATGAAGGAGATTTTGTGGTTGCCGGAGAAAAAATAACTCCGGAGAAAGTAAATTTCATGGCAAAATATGGGCGCGGATTAATCTGTGCACCATTACCTGAAGACAGATGTGATGAACTTGATCTGGAATTAATGGTAGGTAAAAATACCTCTCTACATGCAACGCCTTTTACAGTATCCGTTGACCTCAACGGATATGGGTGCACAACAGGGATATCCGCTTCAGACCGGGCAAAAACAATTAAGGCACTCGTTGATCCACAAACAACGCCTGATGATCTGGGAAGACCAGGACACATTTTCCCATTAAAAGCAAGACAAAAAGGAGTACTAAGAAGAACAGGCCATACTGAAGCTGTCGTGGATCTGACCCGATTAGCAGGGCTGAAACCCGGAGGTGCATTGGTTGAGATTATGAACGATGATGGAACGATGGCCCGTTTACCTGAACTTATCAACATTGCAAAAAAATTCGACCTTAAAATCATTACCATTGAGGATTTAATTTCTTACAAATTACAGCAAGAGAGTCTGATTGAAAAAGGTGTACGCGTCAAACTTCCTACGGAATTTGGTAATTTTGAACTAATCCCTTTTAAACAAAAATCAAATGGAGTTGAACATATTGCTCTGGTTAAGGGTACCTGGACAAAAGAAGATCCGGTTCTCGTAAGAGTTCATTCGTCATGTGTTACTGGTGATATATTTGGATCAAAAAGATGTGACTGTGGAAACCAACTACATAAGGCAATGGAAATGATTGACAAGGAAGGCAGGGGAGTTCTTGTATATATGAATCAGGAAGGCAGAGGCATTGGCCTTTTTAATAAAATAAAAACATATAAATTACAAGAACAGGGCTATGATACAGTAGAAGCAAATCTTGATCTGGGGTTTAAAGAGGACGAAAGAGATTATGGTGTAGGAGCAAACATTCTGAGAGAATTAGGGCTTGGAAAAATACGATTGTTAACCAATAATCCTATAAAACGAAAAGGACTCGAAGGATACGACCTGGAAATTGTTGAAAATCTACCTCTGGAAGTGGAACCTAACGAACATAACAGGTTCTACCTGGAAACCAAAAAACATAAGATGGGACACACACTTGAACTAGTAAAACCTACCAAAAAAGACAAAGACAATCAGGAGAATTCTTAGCTGTCCAACCTAAGCACGTTCAGAAGTAGAGGATAAATTTAATAAGAGAATTCAGAATGCAGAATTCAGAATAGAATTCATTTCTTGCAATGAGATAATTGAGTTGATTGAGTTAATTGAGTTGATTGAGTTAATTGAGTAGGCAGATTCAGAAGTAGAAGATAATCTTATAAACACATTTTTTTAGCTGAAAGAAAAATATTTAGTAGCCAGTAGTAGCGATTTGGCAACAGTTAAAGGCTATAGAATTCATCTCTAGCAATGAGTACCTGCATATGAAAATTATTTAAGTTTTACGAATCCATCTACTATCTACTATCTACTTCTCAGTTATTTGATGGTCATTTTAATATTTACCTCTACTTCTGAATGTGCCCAAGTAGAATGTAACTCTGAATTTGTCTACTTCTCCTTAAGCTGATACAGCTCATCGCGCAACTCAGAACAAGAAGTATTTGTTCTGTTAGAAATCTCCAGAAGTTCAGTATTGGGGACGATATTCTCTATATTCTTTTTACTTTCTAAAAAACGAATAATTTCTTCAGTCTCAACATTCAACACAAAGGCTATTTCATTGATTGTCAGAAATTTAGGAATATCCGATTTAGGAATGTCTGATTTCGGCTCACTCACCTCTTCTCCTATATCTGAAATTTTGCTATATATCTGTTGTGGACTAGAGTCATGCCTGGAAGCTATCTCCCTCAATGTCAAATCCGGCTGAACACCGGTAATCCCTGTCTCCTCGAACTTTCTCAAAATAACGGAATCAGGAACATAATGATAATCTGCAATTTCTTCCAGAGTGGAAGAAGCAGATACAAATTCATTCGGTTTATCGTAAGTTTCCTCCCATGCATCTGAAAGCGTATTTCCTAAATCATAAACTGATTGAACGGGGGGCACTGTATAAATTGTTCCTATTAAGAGAATAACACAAATCGCTAAAGAAAGAAAAAATTCTTTTAAAGCATGGTGATGTTTCTTATTAAGGTAGATAAAGAAATTAAGCAGGTGTATTTTTAATATATGAAAAAAAGCAATAATCGTAAACAAAAATGAAAAAATTGTATGAATTGCTTCCCAGCTTGATTTTGATAAAAACAGGATATTCCAGTCAAGCCATCTCGCAACGGAACCTTCCGGTTTGAAATACAAAATAAGCCCGGAAACTAACATCAGAATAAAGGAAAATAATAGATTAAAGCTTATAAATATCTGCCAGTTAATTTTTTTCATATTCAGTTTGTTTATTGTTGAATACTTCTTATGATTTAAAATGCTGATTATCTTATGAATATAAAACAAAAAAAACTTATATCCATTGTCCTCTTTTAGACTTTGACCATAATAGAATCATGAAGTTTATCCTGAAATATTCAGTTTTACAAAAGCAAAATACAAAAAGTAAATTACTCAACAAGAATAAAAATTATTCCATGAGTAAAATCAAAGCAAATATATTTGTCTATTTTTGTCTTCTCAAAAAGCTTTTTATGGACAAAAAAGACTTCAGAATCATTTTTATGGGAACACCAGACTTTGCAGTGGAAAGTCTGAAAATATTGACAGAAAACAATTACAATATTGTAGCGGTAGTAACAAATCCTGATAAGCCAGCTGGCAGGGGACAAAAAATCAAAGAATCAGCAGTAAAAAAATACGCAGTATCTCAAGGACTACATGTTCTACAACCTGCTAATCTTAAGGATGAACAATTCCGGGAAGAGATAAGTAAATTACAGCCTTCCCTTCAAGTAGTCGTGGCATTTAAGATATTGCCCCCTTCAATATTCACCATTCCGACATTTGGAACTTTCAATCTTCATGCCTCGCTCCTGCCCCAATATCGTGGAGCAGCACCGATCAACCATGCAATAATTAACGGAGAAAAGGAAACCGGAGTAACTACATTTTTTCTTGATGAAAAAGTAGACACAGGAAAAATAATCGACCAGAGAAAAGTTAGCATTTCAGAAACTGACACTGCAGGAACGTTGCATGATAAATTGATGAACAGTGGAGCAGAGTTGGTCAAATCAACCATTGACAGCATAATAAATCGTACTTATTCAATTATACCGCAAGACAAATTAGCCCAAAACTTCAAGGAACTAAAAAAAGCACCCAAAATATTTAATGAAGACTGCCGAATTAACTGGAATAGTGATATAAATGAACTTCATAATTTTATCAGGGGATTAAGTCCTTATCCCGCAGCATGGACAGAATTTATTGATGTTGAAGGAAATAGAAAAAAAACAAAGATATTCTTTTCCGAACCAATTACTGAAAATCACAATTACAAAGCCGGTACGATACTAAGTGACCAGAAAACATATCTCAAAGTTGCAGCAAAAAACGGTTTTATCAGTATCAAAAAGCTTCAGTCAGAAGGGAAAAAGAAAATGCAAACTGAAGAATTCTTACGAGGAATAAGAAGCCTCGATAACTGTGTTTTTAAATAAACTAATCTCTATTTGACTCAGGTTTCTGGCTTCTTAACCAAAGCTTTTTGCCCGGCTCAATTTCGTCTCCTTCCTCCATGTTATTCTTCTTGTAGAGTTTCTCAAGCTTTATTCCATATAGTTGAGAAATAGAATGCATTGTATCACCTTCCTTCACAATATGATAATTATTCCCGACCGCAGCTTTATTTCTTTTGGGTTGTAAATATAAAACTTGTCCCGGTTCTAATTCCGAATCTTCTTCAAGGTCATTGTATTTTCTGAGTTCCCAGGGCAGCATCTCCAGCTCTTCATTGAGACTATCAAATGTATCACCTTTCTTGACAATAATATAATCAATTCGGTTTTTCATCCGCACTGTATGACCGGGATGGGAAATTTCAAAATCATCTACATTGCCTAAATTTTCGGAGGAACGAGAGAATGTTTCTTCCGAAGAAGCAACATCTCTCCCCTCAGGAGAATCAAATCGATATAATTTATAGCGCTCTATCAATTCGATTAGTTTTTTTGAATAAGTTCTGCTGGTAGCATAACCGGCCTTTTTTAGGCCTTTAGCCCATGCTTTATATTGTGTAGGTTTATAATCAAAAAGAAATTCATAACGACTTGTTTGAGTTAAAAACTTAGAATGATCCTCATAGGATTCATAAACATCATTATATTTTCTAAAACATTCAGCTTTCCTGTCGTCATCATGATAAACCCGTGGGCCTTTCCATAAATTATGACATTTAATTCCAAAATGGTTTTTAGCGTTCCGGGCAAGTGTGCTATTTCCGTAATCAGACTCAAGCATACCTTGTGCTAAGGTGATACTTGCCGGAATACCAGTTCGTTTCATTTCCCGAATAGCCAAATCCTTGTAATCTTTAATATATTCGACTCCTTTTGAGGAGGGTTCTTTATTATCTCGAGTTTCATCCGTTGTTCTTCTTGTAAGTGAGCAGGAGCTAAGAATAGCAATGCTTCCCAGAGTAAAAGCTACCATAAGGAATTTATTCGTTCCCTTCATGAAGTAAAAATTTAAATTGTTCCCTGATCATTATTTATATCAAAGATAAAATTTTATCTTTGGTGGACAATACAAATTGTAGACCAAAAACAGATATGATGAAGAAATTTGAAAAAAAATCAATTTTTTACGAATACGAGTCTCCTGAAAAATTAAGCAATTCAGAAAAGGAATTGATCAGAGAAGCTGAAAAAGCTGCTAAAGATGCTTATGCTCCTTATTCAAAATTCAAAGTTGGAGCCGCCCTTCTTCTCGAAAACAATGAAATTATTCCGGCAAATAATCAAGAGAATGCAGCTTATCCTTCGGGTTTGTGTGCTGAACGTATTGCTGTTTTTTATGCAAATTCAAAATACCCTGAAGTCGCAATAAAACAGCTTGCTATAACAGCTTACAGAGAAGACAAATTAGTAGACATGCCCATATCGCCGTGTGGATCCTGTTTGCAGGTGCTTTTAGAAACTCAAAGAAGATATAAAACACCGATTGAAATCATTTTATCTGGTAAGAAAAAAATATATAAAACAGATAATGTGGAACAATTTTTACCAATGAATTTTGATCTCGATAGTTTAAAGGGGAATGACTAATATTTTGCAAGGATCTTTCTAAATTCAGCATTTGGAGTAATACCTTCTTCATCTTCTGAGTATTCTTCTTTTAATCGATTAACAAAAAACATATCAATCTCTTCCGATATGTTTTTCACCTTTATCTTTCCGCGATATGTACAATCAAAATAATCCTTTATAAACTCATACGTAGTTCCTGAAATATTTACTTTTCCAACTTCACCGGTACCTTCCATTCTGCTGGCTGTATTTACTGCATTGCCCCAAATATCATACGCAAACTTTTTATTTCCTATGACACCAGCCATAACCTCGCCCGTATGAATTCCTAAACGCAACTCCCAGGGAGTTTCTCCTTTCTCCTGTTTTTCTATCGCTATATCATTAATATATTTTTGAATCTCTAAACCGGCCAATGTAACATCGATTGGATTACTTTTATTCTTCAAAGGTAACCCACCGGCGCACATATAAGCATCACCAATGGTTTTAATTTTCTCTATATAATGTTTATCAATTATTTCATCAAATTTCTTAACATAGACATTTAACTCACGAATCAATTCCTTGGTAGAATAGATTCGGGTTAAACCGCTAAAATTCTCGAAATCTGCAAATAATACAGTAACTGTCCTATATTTTCTCGATTTAGCCTGGCCCTTCTTCTTTAATTGCTCTGCTACCTCAAAAGGAAGAATGTTCTGAAGTAATTCATCCGATTTTTTCTTTTCTTTGTATAAGGCAGTAATATCAGATTCTACGGCTACAATTTTAACGAGTTGATTTTGTTCATTGTATATAGGGGTTAGGGTAGTCTGTATCCATTTTTTCTCATCATCCACAGTGATAATATCGTGTTCAAAAGAAATGCTATTATTATCCTCTTCAAATTTTTCAACAGCTTTTTGAAACTTTTTGCTTTCGCTTGAAAAAATAGCATGGGTTTTATTTTTTAAATATTCAGAAATGGAACAACCATACATATTTTCAAATCCCTCGTTCACCCACTCTACCTCCCCGTTTGGGAATATTATAACTACAGCGTTCGCAGTGCTTTTCGCTACAAGAGATAAACTATTAAGCAGTTCATTCTCTCTATGCAATTTATTTATGTACTTATTCCTTTGATTGATTGATTTCAACCTGACTGATAGCTCATCAATATTAACAGGCTTAAATAAGAAATCTGAAATTCCAATATCAAAGTAATCTTTAAGTTTTTCAGTTGGAAGATTATCTGTTATTAAAATTACCGGGATATTTAAAGTCTTTGGATCTTGTTTTAATGACCTTAGGCTAATCGAACCATTTTGGTTCAACATTGAAGCGTCCACAAGAATATAATCAGGCGATAATTCAAGGCTCCTGTCGTAAATCTCCTCTTTATTTACCGGAATTAGCTCAACAGGTTTTTTTAGTTTTCCATTCAGTTCATCAATACTATTTATAATCTCCCGCGATCTATCTAAAACAAGTATTTTATGATTCATAGGGTAACAATATAATGGACTTTCAGCATAAAAATATAACGAATTGCTAAATATTCAAAGTTATTTCTTTGTGTAATTACGATAAACAAAAAAAAAAGTTTGTTTTTTCCTTGTTAAACTCTTTATTAATCCAATATTTACTATATTCGCTTTTACAAATGAATTACTAATTTGAGGGAAAACCCCTTAAACCTGAATTTTATCTTCTAATGCCTTTTCAATTCAATTCATATAAGATTAAAATTAAACATATTCCCTTTCAAAGCAATGGAGGAACACTGTCTCCATATACAACAGCTATTACATTTTTTGATGAGAATAAAAAGGAAATTGGTTACGGTGATTATTACCCCGAAGGAATAATACGGTGGTTATGCGGACTGGAGGGTTTTGTCGGACTTTTTCTTATGTCCTATTTCACAGTAGCTTTTGTAAGAAAAATTCTACGATAATAACCAATTGCTTATTTTTATTCCCCTTCTTCATCATTCAATAAATCAGGTCTGTATTTTTTCGTTCTTTCAATGGCTTTTTCTTCCCGCCATTGTTCAATTTTTGGAAAATTACCTGAGAGAAGAACATCCGGGACCTTCCATCCTTTGTACTCCGCCGGACGTGTGTAAACTGGTGGCGCTAAAATATCATCCTGGAAAGAATCAGTTAAAGCCGAAGTTTCATCACCAATAACACCCGGAAGTAAACGAACCACACTGTCTACGATAATAGCTGCAGCAAGTTCGCCGCCTGTTATCACATAATCGCCTATGGAAATTTCACGGGTAATAATATGATCTCTAACTCGCTGATCAACACCTTTGTAATGACCGCAAAGGATGATCACATTGTTAAAGGTGGCTAATTGATTAGCGGTTTTCTGAGTGTATTTTTCTCCTTCCGGAGCGGTATAGATGATTTCATCGTATTCACGTTCACTCTTGAGTTTTGTAACTGCCCGGTCAATAGGTTCAATCTGCATTACCATTCCTGCACCTCCTCCAAATGCATAATCATCAATATTTTTGTGTTTATCCGTAGAGTAATCATGTAAATTGTGCACATAAATTTCTACTGCTCCTTTATCTCTTCCTCGTTTTATAATCGACTGATTTAATGGACTATACAATAGATCGGGCAACCCGGTTAATATATCAATACGCATAATTTCTCCTTTGTTTCTGCAAAATTAGTAATAAGAATTGATTTCTTTCAACGCTTTTGTAATGCCATTTTGTCTTCAAATCATCTTTTGTTACGCCACAATGACATATAAGTTCAATATAAACCTGCTATTCTGTTCATATTTCCAGTTGGCATAAAAATTGAACCTAACAAGATAACAATGATTATGTTAATTTAATCTAATTTTAAACAATAAAAACTCAAAATTATGACACTACTTAGAACTTACAGACCCACAAGAAGCAGAAACCGGGAATTAGGTTTCAACTCAAATTCAGATCTTTTTAATCGTTTTTTTAACGAAGAAAAACACGATTGCAATCAATTTTTTGCGGTTCCGCCAGCAAATATTGTTGAGAGCAAAGAAGGTTATAGTATTAACATTGCTGCTCCCGGATTTGAAAAATCAGATTTTAATATTGAGCTGAATGAAAATTTATTGACAATTTCTCTGAAAAAAGAAGATCAGAATAACGATCAGAAAGAAGATCAGAATAAATTCGTAATGCGCGAATTTAATTTCAATAAATTCAGCAGATCATTCAAAATATCTGATAAAATCGATAAGGAAAAGATTGAGGCAGCATACCACAATGGCGTTTTAGAAATAAATCTGCCACTTAAAGAAGAAGTTCTGAAGAACACAAACCGTTCAATTGAAATTGAATAGTGAAGCAGCACATGATCTAAATTTAAATGCCGCTAAAAAATTAGCGGCATTTTAAACAAATCATATATTAACCTTGTATTTCAAAACTTAGATTAAAATTATAAATCTAACTTTATATCTTCTATGTAATAGAGGATTTTTCTTTCGAAAATGATTCATATTCTTTATTATCCATAATCTCTTTCAGGTACCGGACAACCTGCCAAACTTCATGAAATGTATTATACAAAGGTGATGGTGCTATTCTGATCATCCCCGGCGGACGAAAATCCGGAACCACTCCTTTACTTTTCAGGGCCTCATTGATACGATAAGCCTCCTTATCATGGGTAATTGATATATGACCGCCTCTTCGTTCGGGATCGTCAGGTGTAAGAATCCTGAAATCATAATTCTCAACAAGTAACTCATCAATAAGATAAACAAGATAGGAAGTCAACTTTTTAGATTTCTCTCTGAGATTAGTAATTCCTGCCCTGTTGATTAATTCGATGCTCCCTTCAACAGGAGAAGTTCCGAGAATTCCCGGGGAAGAAATCTGCCAGCCTCCTGCAGAGTGAGCGGGTTTAAAATCGAGTGACATATCAAATTGAGTTTCTTTATCATTACCAAACCATCCTGCAAGTAAGGGCTCTTTATCAAAATGTTTTTCATTCAGATATAAAAATGCAGAACAGCCGGGTCCCCCATTTAAATACTTATAACTACAAAATACGGCAAAATCTACTCCCCATTTAGACAATTCATGAGGAACAACACCAGCAGAGTGGCTGCAATCAAATCCTATTATAATATCCCGCTTGTGTGCCTCTTCAGTAAGATATTCCATGTCCAGCAACTGTCCGGAACGATATAGAACAGAAGGAAGTAATATTAAAGCAACATCATCGGTCATGTATTCAACAATTCTCTGTTCATCAAGGGTATATCCGTCTTCCGAAGGAACCAGTACAAGTTCATTATCCGGATCCAATTCCTTTAATTTGATCTGGCCTTTCAGGGCATAAATATCGGAAGGAAAATTCAACTCATCAGCAAGAATCTTGGATTTTCCTCTTTTTGGCTGATAGAATGTACTCACCAAAGAATGAATATTTACGGTAGTAGTTCCTGTTAAAACCAACTCTTCAGGTTTAGCTCCTATCAATTCAGCAGCCTTCTCCCCTATCTTTTCAGCCATTGTAAACCACGGAGTTTTGCCGGAAAGCCAACCTTTTATGGCCAAATCACGCCATTCATTCAAAACTCTTTCCAATGCATATTCCGCTTCTCTGGACATCAAGCCCAGTGAGTTTCCATCCATATAAATGGTATTAGCCGGAATAAAAAAATGGTCCCGGAACATACTGAGCGTATCTTGCTCATCCAATTCTTTTGAATAACTTTCTTTCGGAGAAAATGAATAATTCATACTTTGGTTGTTTCTGTTAGTTTATATTTGATATATTTAGACATCGTATTATTCGAAATGTTTAATTGTAAGAGCAACGATTATATAAGATTATTCAACGTGAAACCCGTTATTCTTTTCATAGACTAAAGAACATCATAATAACCATTAAAAAGGAGCGCAATCCATAGATTACACTCCTTGTGATAAAAATACCTAAAGTCTTCTTATTATTATTCTTCCTGTTGTTCTTTGTCATACTCTTCATTAAGGCCAGCCAAAACTTCTTGAGTAATATTAAATTGGTCATTTTTGTATAATACAGGGCCACCAAAAGAATAACTTAAGATATAGTGATAATCGTGTTCTTCTGCATACTCATCAAGATAATCCATCACATTATTTAAAACCTGGCGATATATAACCTGTTCTTTCTCAGAGAGTTCAGAGCTCATGTTTTGGCTTAACTGGCGTAGCTCTTGCTCTTTCTCACTAAGATTTCGTTGCATCATCTGGGCTTTTGCGCGAGTTATCATGCCCTTATCCACCTTATTTTTTAACTCATTGAATTCTTGCTGTAATTGTTGGGACCTGTTTTGCAATTTAGACTGAGAGCTAGTCTGTTCCTCAACAAAGTCATCTCTTTTTTCAGTATACATATCATATCCATTGAGCAATGAATCAATGTTTACATAGGCTACCCGCAAATTATCGTAACTATCAAATTCTTTTTGTTTTTCTTCCTTTTCTTTTTTACTATCTGAAGTAGTTATTCCATCATTGGTTTGAAAATGCAGGAAGAACAAAACGGCAACAGCAACTATAAGGATAATATTAAGCCAAAAACTAATCTTTTTCATTTTTTATTATATTTATGTTTAACTTTTTACAAATATAAATCAAAGCATTCCTTTTGAAAAACGAATTAACTTTTTTTTAGAAAAAACACTGCCTGATTTTTTTTGCAAAGAGTGAAGTTATTATCAAAATCCGGGGCACGGACTAATCATCCACTTGTCGCGAGGTTTGCGATACTCTCCGAATTTGAATATAAGTGATACTTCATGGGCTCCTTGTGATAAGCCGGCCAATTGGGAAATGGTGATATCATAACTATAACCGATATTGAACTGATCTATTTTATAACCGACCATTACAGCCAGGGCATCATTTGAAGGGTATTCTTTAAAAACAGGAATCCCCCGGTACCATAGTCCCAATAAAAATGGCTGTCTATGCCAATATAATCCTGCATTCATCTGGGCGTTCTTCCCTTGTTTCTTAAAATGGATTGCAGGAAATATACTTTCAAAAGGGTCTCTGTTATATTTTTGCTGTATCGGTATTCTCATTCCACCAAATAGAGAATATCTTATAGGTACGATATTTTTATCGCCTGTAAGCGATCTGTTGGGCTGCAACAAATGATCTACCGTAACACCGAACCAAATCCTATCGGAGAAAGCAAGACCTGAAGCAGTTGCATCAACATCCCATGCACGATCCTGGGGGGGGACTTCAACAGTTGTTTCATAATCTCCCTCTAACTGATCCCCAAATGTAAGTTTATGAAACTGTATTCCTCGCTGGGTATACATAAAATGAATTCCTGGTATAAAACGCCATTTATGTGTCAACTCAATATGATATGAATATACAATCCCTGCATTGGTTGTTGATAGTGCACCGGTACCTGCTTGTTCACGCAGAAACTGAACGCCTAAACCACTATTTAAACTGGGCAAATAGTGATCATAAGAAAAACCATAAGTTACAAAAGACTTCTCCAGAGCAGGCCATTGATCACGATAATTGGTAACAATTCGCTTTCCTTTTGTACTACCAGCAAACGAAGGGGAAAGGTACAACGGCGAAGAATAGAATTGTGTAAACTGGGGATCTTGAGCAAATAAACTCTTCGCAATGAAAAACAGTACTAATATGGTTATAGATTTCCTCATTTTTACGTTTAACGGTATATTTATCTTTTCTGTTTCAAATTTATAATAAATATTTTATAATAAAATACATTATAATACAAATCCTTAACGCAAAACAGTTACATCACCCATTTTTTCAACTACTTCTCCATTGCTAAATTTGGCTTCAACCTTCCATACATAGACATCCTGAGCCACCAATTCTCCCTGATAATATCCATCCCATCCGACTTGAAAATCTGTGGATTCAAATAATTTTTCTCCCCATTTATTAAAAATTTCCAATTTATATTCAACAACTCCAGCTCCCACAGGATGAAAAATATTGTTATCTTGCTCATTTTCAGACCATGTTCCGTCACTTGGGCCGCTCTTACTAGGCGTGAAAGCATTGGGGAACTTCAACTGTTTTTCACCTTTTACTTCCACAACATCTTCTTTTACAATTGAGTCCACACAACCCTTTTCAGTTTCCACGGTAAGTGAAACATCAAATTCTCCCAACTCTGTATATAAATGTTTGGGATTCCTGCTTGTATCAGTACTTCCATCTCCAAAATCCCATAAATAATTTTCTCCGAATTCCGACAGATTAAAACAATGCATTTTCTGATCCGGCAACATAACAAGTTTAGGTTCAATTTCAAAATCAGGAATTGGATTTTTATACACTTGAATAGTATCATAGGCATGGTCCGTGCCTCCTTCTCCTTCAGCAACCATTTTGACATAATAAGTTCCGGCTGAATCAAATGTATGCGTGGTATTTTGACCCTCACCTTCATTACCATCACCAAAATCCCATGAATAAGCATATTCTTCATCATATTCAGAAGATGCTCCTTCAAAATCTACGGTTAAAGGTTCGCAGCCATCGTCTCTGCTTAATTGATAGGAAGCATCAACCTGCGGTGGCAATATTGAGATTGATTTCGTCATTGTATCATTGCAATGACTTGTATTACTTCTTATTCCCAAACCTATATCATAATTGCCCCAGTGTTCATAATCATGATAATGTGGACTTTCTTCATTGGCGGAACTTCCATCATCGAAGCTCCAGTGATAAGACCATGGCCCTTCGTTGGATTTATTTGTTAGAAAGACTCTTGATTCAGGAAATTTCTGAACTTGTGGTTCTGCCTGAAATTCAACATCCGGCTGAGCATAAACAGTTAAAGGCTTTGTTATTGTGTCCCAACAATCGTATTCAGAAGAAGCTCTCAAAAACACAGGGTAGGTGGTATCCTGCGAATTTAAATTTGTAAATCGGTGTACGGGGGCTTCCTGGCCGGAAGTATTGCCATCACCAAATTCCCAGTAATAAGAATCGGCATTCAATGAGGAGTCCTTCAACTCGGCAACAAACGGATGACAATCCGCATCGCCATTTTCAAAAGTAAAATCTGCAATTACATTCGGATAGACATTCAAAGTAAGACCGGTACTGTCTTTACAATTCTCTTCGGACTCAACATAGAGTTCAAGATAATACGGTTTCACAGCATTGGAGTCGTTTGAATATTGATAAGTAACTTCATTATCAACTGTATTAGTACTATTATCTCCAAAACGCCATTCAAAACTGCTATGCCCGACCGATTCATTTTCCATTGTTGGCTCTAAAGGCGGGCAAGAAGCGGTTTCATCAATATCAAATTCAGCCTCAGGCTGATGAAATACTTCTATCGTTGCACTGGTATCATCGCTGCAATAAAATGGTGATGAAACTGTTAGTGTAACTTCAAATTCTTCATCTACCTGGTTATCATAATTGTAGTATTTGTGTTCAGGATTTTCCTGACTGGAAGATGCTCCATCTCCAAAATCCCAATTATAAAGAGTCCCTGGTGGTACAGTCGACAAGTCACTGAAATCAACGGTTAAGGGATTACAGCCTTCTGAAGGGCTACTAAAATCAAATGATGCTTCTACATTCTGATATACACGTACAGTATCTTTGTAAACAGATGTGCACCCGTGTTCATTTCTTGCTATAAGTTTAATTTCATGCTCCTGGATATTAGGGGTATTGTTTTCAAATTCATGTGTAAAATCAGATTTATCGGTTGGTGCTTCACTTACAGGTGCACCGTCTATCTGCCATTCGTAATTATTATCCGGGTGTCCGACGGAGTGGTTTTCAAAAGTGGTTGTAAAAGGTGGGCATCCTTCGTTATCTGTAATTGTGAAATCAGCCTGAAGGTATGAATAAACATCAATCTCCATTTCATTATTGTCACTGCAGCCATGTTCTGTCTCCGCAATTAATTCAACAAGATACGTAGTATCATCTGTGGCCGGATTCTGAAATTCATGCTCCGGATTTTGTGAACCGGAAGATGAACCATCGCCGAATTTCCAATTCCAGCTATCTGCCCAGTCATCAGATTCATCGGTAAAATCAACAGTTAAGGGATTACAGCCATATGAAGAATCCACCACACTAAAATCAGCATTTATGGAAGACCACACGGTAATATCCCGGGTTGTGTCATCGGTACAATTCCCCGTTTTATCAGTTACGGTAAGTTGAACCGTGTAGGAATCACTCCCGCCATCTGATTTATTATATGTTTGTTCACCAGGATTCCAACCTGTTGGTGTATTCCCATTATCAAAATCCCACTGATAATCTCCAATACCACCATACTCTTCAGCTTCAGCATCTACAGTTAACGGCGAACATCCTTCGTATTGGTCCATTGAAAAAGCTGCTTCAATAAACGGATGTACAGTTACAATCCGCGTAGTATCATGCGTACAGCCATTCTCAGTTTCTACTTCCAGGTTAACGTAAAAATCCTTTTCGTCTTCACTGTTATTAACAAATTCATAATCAGGCTCCTCTGCATTTGAACTGCTGCTGCCGTTAAAATCCCATCGAAACTTATCAGCCCAGGAAGAAGCTGCTTCGGAAAATTGGACTTCTAAAGGATTACAGCCTGAAGTATCTTCATCAGGAGTAAAATCAGCTATTACTTCGGAGAATACCACAAGGTCTTTTTCAATAGTATCGGTACAGAAACCCGATGAGCCTTCAACTGCCAGTTGAATCGTATTCGTGTCCGGATTGCCGGAAATATTCGTATAAGTTTGTTCAGGCGGATTTTGTCCCGACGGAATATTGCCATTATCAAAATCCCAATCATAACCACCAATAGCGGGGTTTTCATCGGCTGATAGATCTACCGTAACGGGTGAACAAGCTTCAACTACATCCATTGAAAAACCGGCATTTACGGAAGGATGCACTGTTACAGCATCATCATACTGAATAGTGTCGCTGCAACCATAAGGTGTGGAAACTTCCAGGCTTACATTATACGAAGTATCTGTTATTCCGCTATAGGAGTATTCATGAGAAACAGTGCCCGAAGCCGAAGAACCTGTGCCATCTCCAAAATTCCAGTCAAAATCAGAAGCCCAGCCGGAAGATTGATTTTCAAACTCCACGGTATCGGGACTGCAGAATTCATCCTCGGAAGTAATGTCATAATCTGCATCAACAGATGAATACGTGACGATTTCACGTGTCATTGTGTCGGCACAGGAACCGCTTCCTTCCACAATTAACTCTAATGTAGAAGTATCAGCTCCGCCGGCATCATTTACATATTCATGACTTACGGGGTCAGTATCATTATCCTCCGGGCTTCCGTCGCCATAGTTCCAGGTATAATCAAGACCGGAGCCTTTCGATTTGTTATCAATCTGAACATTCAGCGGAGAGCAGCCTTCAGATTTGTCAATATCAAAATTCGCTTTTGCCCTGTTCACATGAACAGTTGCCGTCGTATCGTCATAACAGCCGTAATCCGATTCTGCATGGAATTCAACAGTATAAGATGTATCTGCATTGGTTCCATTCGTAAAGGTGTGTGTGGGAACCGAATCCGAAGAAGAAGTTCCGTCACCGAAATTCCATGAAAAATCGCTTGCCGGGATATTTGTGGTATTATCAAACCCAACCTCTATCTCATTACAGCCAATTGTGTCGTATGGCTCAATTTCTGCCCTTATCTCCGGATGAACAATAATTACAGTAGTATCGGCAACACTCTTACATTTGGCTTCGTTCCACACTTCAAGGTATAAATAATTCGTATCGGGGGTGGTACTATTATTTGAATATTGATACTCAACAGAATCGACGGAATTGAATGTAGTATCCTTTCCGTTTCCAAGTGTAAACACAAGGGAATCCTCCCCCACAGAAGTGTTTTCAATTATCACATCAAACGGTGAACATCCCTCTATCTTATCTATTGTATAATCAGCCTTAACATGGGGATGTACCTCAACCTGGCGAAATGCTGTATCCTTACAAATATTATTCGATGCAGTGCTAATCAGGCTTACTTCAAAAATAGAATCGCTGTTCCCATGATTTGTAAATGTATGAGTTGGTTCAAATTCTTTGGAAGTGGAGCCGTCTCCAAATTTCCACCTGTAATCAGAAGTATCACCATCAGAGTTATTCTGAAACTCAACCTCGAAAGGAGAACAACCTATAGTATCAGGTTCAAAGGCTGAAGTTATTTCCGGATATACGGCAAAATCAGTTAAAAATGTATCTTTACAGTGACTTTTGTTTTCTACAACCAATTCCAGATGCGGATTTTCAACCGTATCAGAAGTATTCTCATAAGTATGCCTGATGGTATCTCCGGATGTTACGTCAGCTGTATCCAGAGTGGTGCCATCGCCAAAATCATATCTATATTCATAATTTACTCCAACAGAGCTATCCTGTAACATAATCTCAAATGGAGAACATCCGGAAGATGCATCCGTGATAAGATCGGAAACCAAAGGCTCTGCTACTTCTACCAGTCCCCATTCAGAGGTATCTTTTAAACTACAAAAGCCTTCAAGAATAACCCTGTATTCTTTATCTTCCGGCGGATCAACAGTAGGAAATCTGCTTGTTGGATTTGAAAGATAACTTGGCGAACTTCTTGCCTCCCATGTATAGATAGTGGCACCTTTTGCCCATAATTGCAGTTCATCGCCATAACAAAGCTTAGCGACACTCCCGGGCCACCCACTCATGTTTACGTTAGCCTCTACCTGTTGAAACTCTGAGAAATAACCATAATAGCAGTCTGTCTCACCATTAAGTATGCCCATGTGGAAAACGTCCTCGGTATTTTTTATAATACTTTGATCTCCGGTTGGAATATCGGAAGTTAGATTTATAGTTGCCACACTCCAAGGTCCAGGTAGATCTGTAAAATCTCCTGCAGTAATTAAAGTAGGATCTCCGTTCAAAATGAAATCATCTTCCGCACCATCCCGTACCAAAAGATTCATATAAAATGGATGAGATGAAGTCCGGACAAAAGGGACAACAGTTGAACCTGTGCATTCGCTCACAGTAGGAACAATTGCTCCTCCAACTTGATTACCTTCGCCGCCATCAGAGGGGAGGCCAGTAAATATACCTGAAACATGATAAACATATACCGATGAATCGGCTGAAGATATCCTTACAGCGGAATTATCAATTTCCACCGGCAAAGTCTCCCCGGCATTTATCGTACCAAGCGAGCTTCCGTCCTTAAATATTTCAGTATTATCATCTGTAGCCAAAACATACGCCCATTCTTGACCGGAATCTAATTTCCCTCTGTTCACAATATATTCTGTACCAAGATTTGTCACAGGCACCAATTGATCAGAAACATAATCAACCCCTCCTGGTGGATTTACCAGATCATCCTTGGTTTGTACTGCTATAGGTTTCGTAGAAGTGACCTTTGTTCCATCCAGTCTTTTGCTTCGGGATATATCCCATGGAGTATTATCACCTGTCCCGTAAGGCACTACAGAAAAAGTCTCACCTTTGTCCAGGGTTTTTGTTATTGGGCCGGTATGTTCAACTTGACCGGAAGAATTAATGAGTAAAATAGATTCAGTCGGATCAACAGTCACTTCCGTATTACTTTCTGTTGCCACAATATCTATTGCCGAATAAAGTAAATTGTAACGCGTATCTGTAGAAAATTTTGTCTGAAAAGGCACATAAAATTCTTTCCCTAATGCATTATCTCCTTTCAGGGATATGATTTCGCGATTATAACTGGCTGCGATTTCATAATAAGCGGTAATATCTGTTGTGGATTCTATTTTCAGGCCTTTCTGAGAAATATTTCCCAATTCTCCGGTATAACCATGTAGTTCGTTTTCAACATCCCCTAAATCAAGATCGCCGGTTCCATCAAGTCTAAATTTTATACTTCGAGTAGAAAAAGGAGGGATGTTATCTATTTCATAAATTGGATCATTGCCTTTACCTGGTTGATAGATTTTAACACCAGCAGCTAAAGAATCAGTAGATATTCTCAGGTAGGTTGGTTCTCCTTGATCCGGATTATTACCATGTTCATCATTTACTTCAGGAGCAACAAACCAGAATTCATCATCTACCTGTCCATAAGAATTAAAAACACTAAGATTTCCTAAAACAAATAGTAAAAAAAGTACACGTATTGAAT